>JBFIPU010000013.1:0-38232 GCA_041609995.1 Acidimicrobiia bacterium | reverse complement strand
TCCTCCCGTCACCTGGTCGAGATAGCCGTAGACCTCGAAGTCCCCGAACTCGGTCGGCAGAGCGGCACGAGCTTTGCGGGCGACGGTGTTCTCCGTCTGGAGCCGATACGTGATGAGGTCCTCGATCGAGATCATCTTGATCCCGTGGGCCTGGCTGAAGGCCTCGAGCTCGGCGCCCCGCGCCATCGTGCCGTCGTCGTTGACGAGCTCGCACAGAATGGCGGACGGATAGAGGCCCGCCAGTCTCGCCAGGTCCACTCCGGACTCGGTGTGACCGGGTCGGCGCAGCACACCACCCTCGGTGTAGCGAAGCGGGAAGACATGTCCGGGTCTGGCCAGATCACCGGGCCGGGTGTCGGGATCGATGAGTCCGAGAATGGTGTTGGCCCGATCTTCGGCCGAGATCCCGGTTGTCGTGCCGGGCGCGTAGTCGACCGAGACCGTGAACTGGGTGTGGTGAACGTCGCCCGCTGCCGGCACCATCAGGGGGAGCTCGAGTGCGTCGAGCTGCTCTCCCAACATGGGTTGACAGATGAGACCCGACGTGTAGCGGACCATGAACGCGACCGCCTCGGGGGTCACCTTTTCGGCCGCCATGATGAGGTCGGCTTCGTTCTCCCGATCCGCTGCATCGACCACCAGCAGAAACTCGCCCTCGCGGAACGCCTCGATACCTTCTTCGATGCTGACCAGGTTCATGCCCGGCTCCTTCCGTCCATCAGTCGTTCCACGTATTTGGCCAACACATCGGCCTCTGCGTTCACCACCTGCTCCGGTTCCAACCGACCGAGGGTCGTAGCCGCCATCGTGTGGGGAATCAGGGCAACCGCAAAACCCTCGTCATCGAGGTCGGCGACGGTGAGGCTCACCCCGTCGAGGGTCACGGAACCCTTCTCCACGATGAACCGCATGAGTCGGCGCGGGACATCGAACCAGACCCTGACCCCTCCGCCTTCAGGCGTGACGTTGCGAACCGCGACCGTCCCGTCGACATGGCCCTGCACGATGTGCCCGTCGAAGCGGCCATCCGCCGGCATGGCGCGCTCCACGTTGACGGCTGCGCCCGGCTCGAGGCCGCCCAGGTTCGTGCGATCGAGACTCTCGTTGACGACATCGAAACCCATCGCCCCGCCCTGGTGATCTACGACGGTGAGGCACGTCCCGTTGATGGCAACCGAGTCTCCGATGCTGACGCCAGCGGCCATCGGGTGTTCGACCCAGATCCGGGCCCCATCACCCGTGACCTCGACACCTGCCACCCTGGCCGTGGCCTCCACGATCCCGGTGAACATCACGCCACCATCCCTCGTACCATCAAGTCGTCGCCGATGGGGTCGACAGAGGCAATCTCCACCCTCCTGGCGGAGTCCAGTTGCGAGAACACGCCATCGAACATCGGCCTGCCCACTCCGCCTGCGATGCGGCCTGCCAAGAACAGCACGACCTCATCCACCAGACCGGCATTCCACCAGCTGGCGGCCAGTTTGGCCCCTCCCTCCACCATCACATCCAGATACCCACGATCGCCCAGGTCGTAGGCGACACCGTGCAGGTCGACACCCCGGTCGCCGCGCATGGCGATGGCCCCTCCGTTGGCGTTTGGCCCGTAGACGAGCGGATCTGCCAGCAAGTGGCCATCGGGCAGGCCGCGCCGGCCGACGATCACCACACTGCGGGGCTGCGGTCCTTCGTACCCGTCCAGCCGCACCGTGAGACGCGGGTTGTCGGCGATCACCGTCCCGACCCCGACGACAAGGGCGTCGGCCTCGGCACGCATTTCGTGCACGCGTCGGCGGGATGCCTCGCCGGTGATCCACTGTGATTCGCCGGTGGCGGTGGCCGTCTGGCCGTCGAGCGTCGCCGCCAGTTTCAAGACAATGCGAGGGCGCCCGTGCTTGCGGTGATGTGCGTAACCGGGATCCAGTTCGGTGATGTCAGGGCCGATGAGGGCCACCTCGATGCCCGACTCTGCGAGCGCGTCGAGGCCGGCACCGCCGACCCGGCTGTCGGGGTCGACCGATCCAACCACCACCCGCCGGATTCCGGCTTCTAGAAGTGCCTGGACGCACGGCGGTGTCCGGCCGGTGTGCGTGCAGGGTTCGAGCGTGATGATGGCGGTCGCGGCCGTTCCGTGACCCCGGGCGGCAGCGAGCGCATTTCGTTCCGCGTGGGGCTCGCCGGCGGCGACATGAAAGCCCTCGCCGATCACGCGACCACTTTGATCCAGGATCACGCAACCCACTCTGGGATTGGGATGCGGGCGCGAACGGCGGGCCAGCTCCACCGCTCTCTCCATTGCCTGTCGATCATCCATGACGGATCTCGTTCTTCGCCGCTTCGTCTCGCGTCGAACCTCAAGGAACGTCGGGAGGAAGGGGCAGCGTGCCGACGGCCGATGACCACATCGGCTGCCATCGGCCACGCGAGCTGCCGCACGGCAGCGATCCCGGCCGGCCGGTGACCAGTCTGGAACCGGGCCAGTCTGGAAGGGCCAGCACGCGATCGTGCAACCGTCCACTTCTCCCATCCGGACTTTCACCGTCGGCTCTGGACTCGCACCAGATCAGTCCCGGGGAACGCTTGCGCGGCTCCTCCGGGAGTCGCGGGCTTGCGCGTCATCGACTATTGCCGGTGACGGCATCACCGCCGGTAGGGACTTTCACCCTGCCCTGAAGTAGGACGAAATCCATGTTAGAGGCTCTGGAGCAATCCCGAAACGGGCGTAAACATCGGCGTCCCCGTTTCGGCCCGAGCAGCGGATCAGCCCTTTCCGGTTTCGACCGCGACGCCGGCGAACTCGACGATGACATCGTCGGTGTAGCGCTCACCGTTTTCCTGATCGTGGCGACCGAAAGTGGGTGCGTCCACCTCGACCGTCACCGAATAGGTGCCGTCGCCGGGAATGGTGAATTTCGATCCGTAGTGATAGAGCCAGGGATGCCAGAGCATCGGCAGTGTTCCGGCGGCGACTTCCTCGCCCGCATCGCCCAGCAGCCTCACGCTCACATCCAGGCCCGGGATGAAGCGGTTGTCGGCTGCATCGCGCACCGACACCTCGACGTGCACGTTCTCCTCTGATGGCTCCTGCCACTCGAGCATGCCGGCACGCATCTGATACATTCCTTCGGCCTTCTCGATGGCAACGGCCGATCATCTCGCCGGCGTGCGCTTCGCCGCCGGCCTGAGCGACCTTGGTGGCCATGTGGTGGAGCGCCGTCTCGTACGCGCTGCCCTGCTCCTGCGCCATCCGGTGCTGATGGGGTTTGGCAGCTTTCGCCTCTATGGTCGGGGGGTCCTGGGATCGGGCTTGCGGTTGACGACTTCCATCGCTTCTCCTTCTTGGGCCATGCCCGTTACCCGGCTGATCGCAGCGGCAAACCACCAGAGAGGAACGATCGTTCGCCGCCTGAAACCCGGGGACAGTATCGATCAATGACGGGCGGTGGCCACCCTGTAGCGGGAATCCGGCTCCGGTGTCATCCGGTCGTGCAGGTGCACGGGCTCCCGCGTCTTGCGGCGCACACCGATGTTGAGAACTTCCACGAACACCGAAAACGCCATGGCTGCGTAGACATAGCCCTTGGGAATCTTCTCGCCCAGGCCCTCGGCAATGAGCGTCATGCCGATCAGCAGGAGGAATGCCAGCGCCAGCATCTTGACTGAAGGGTGGCGGTTGACGAATTGGTAGATCGCCCGGGAGGCGAGCAGCATCACGACTACAGCCCCCAGCACCGCGATGACCATGACAGGGAGGTATTCGGTGATGCCCACGGCCGTGATGACCGAGTCGATCGAAAACACCAGATCGAGCAGCATGACCTGGACGATGACGGCGGCGAACGTGGGCGCCACCTTCTGTTCGGCGTGTTCGTCCTCGCCCTCCAGCTTGTGGTGGATTTCCCTGGTGGCCTTGTAGATGAGAAAAAGCCCGCCGCCGAGCAGCACGAGATCCTTCCCGCTGAATCCGCGCCCCAGTACCTCGAACAATTCGCTCTGGAGGGTGATGATCCAGCCGATCGCCAACAACAGCAAGACCCTCATGCCGGCCGCCGCCAGGATTCCCGCGCGGCGGGCGTTGTCTTGCTGGTCCTTGGGCAACTTGGCAGCCAGGATCGAGATGAACACGACGTTGTCGACGCCGAGCACGATTTCTAGCGTGAGCAACGCAGCGAGTGCGCTCCACGCAGCCGGGTCAGAGATCCATTCCATGGGGCCACACAGTACCCACCCGGCCCGGGCATGAAACGCTTCTGACGGCGGTGTGTCTCGTCCTCGCAGCGCGACCCGGTTGCCAGTCGCTACCGGCGGTGTGGTCAGCCGCGGCGGTCGATCTCGTAGACGCTGCCGGCCTGACGCTTGGCGTGCTCCTTCATCTCCGAGGCGATGGCAGAGGCCTCCCACTGGTTTTGGATGGGCCGGTTCTGGTTGGTCACCACGCCCAGCGAGATCGACGTGAGTGGGAAGGCATGGCGTTCGCCCCGGCGGTCGACGACCTCGATGTAGCCGCGCAGTACGTCGGCTGTGTCATAGAAGTCGAGGATGCCCTCATCGAACGTTCGGATGACGGTCTTGCAGAAATCCTCAACCCGCTCGGGGTCGACGAGCGCGATGAAGTCGTCGCCCCCGATGTGGCCGATGAAAGGCTCATCTTCTTCCAAGGCGGCCTGGGCCTCGAGGAGGACGTGGGCCGAGAACTTGATCACCCCGTCACCCCGCATGAAGCCATAGTGGTCGTTGAAGGCTTTGAAGTTGTCGAGATCGGCGTGGACCAGAGCGAATGGTTTGCCGGAATCGATGCGGCGTTCCAGTTCCTGCGAGATCCGGAAGTTGCCCGGCAGGCCGGTGAGGGGCGACAGGTCCCGGTTGGCCTGGGCCCGCGCGAGCACGGTCTGTATCCGTGCGACCAGCTCATCGAACTCGAAGGGCTTGGTCACGTAGTCGTCGGCGCCCAGCTGCAACCCCTCCACCCGGTCCTGGGGTAGCGCCTTGGCAGTCAAGATGATCACCGAGACGTTGGCCGTGGCGGGGTGGGTACGCATCCGGCGCAGCACGGACAAGCCGTCCATTCCCGGCATCATGATGTCCAGAATGACCAGGTCCGGCGGGTTGGCGGTGATGGCCGCCAGAGCCTGCTTGCCGTCGCTGGCCGAATCCACCTCGTATCCGTCCAATTCCAGGTTGACCCGAACGAAATGGACGATGTCGGGATCGTCATCTGCGACAAAGATCCGCTGACCCATACCTAGCTCAATGCCTCTCGTATTGCTTGTACCGCAGCGACGGGATCTTCGGCCCGAAACAGGGCCGTGCCGACCACGAACGCCTCGGCGCCGGCCGAGCGGGCCAGTGGCGCGGTGGCGGCAGTGATCCCACCGTCGACTTGTACATCGGCAACTAGGTCGTTCGAATCAACCATTTCTCTCACTTTTCCGATTTTTGGGAGCACCTCTTCGATAAAGGCCTGCCCACCAAACCCCGGGTGCACCGACATGACCAGAACGTGGTCACACAGCGTGAGATAGGGGGCGATCGCATCGACCGGAGTGGGTGGGTTGAGTGCCAACCCAAAGCGCATCCCTTGCTGGCGGGCTTGCTCTGCCACTGCGGTCGGATCGGGATAGGTCTCGATGTGTACGGTCACCGCATCACACCCGGCGTCGGCAAAGTCGGCGAACAGCTCGTGCGGATTGGTCATCATCAGCTGGGTGTCGAAATGCAGCTTTGTCAGGGGCCGGAGCGACCGGATCACGGGCGGCCCGAATGACAGGTTGGGCACGAAATGGCCGTCCATGACGTCGAGATGGACGCCGTCGACGTACTCCTCGATGCGTTTGACCTCGTCGTCCAGGCGGGAGAAGTCGGCCGCCAGTACTGACGCATAGATCTTCGCGGGCTTCATGGGCTCCCATGTCGGCGTCGGCGCAAGTGTACGTTGTTCGCTTATCGGGAATGATCGAGCGGCATGGAGCCCCAGGTGACGCCCCGGGCCCATTCGGCGCCAGTCATGCGCCGCTTGCCTGCCGGCTGGACCTCGAGCAGCTCTATGGCGCCGTCCGTCATCCCGAGCAGGGCGGCCCCCGACGTGACGTCGATGGACCCCGCCGGCACGTCGACCGGCGCACGGGTAGCCCGCCACACTTTCACCCGACCACCCTCGACATCGAGCCACGCGCCGGGATTCGGGTTGAAGGCTCGCACGTGCGCCAGCGCCTGAGCCCGTTCGGCTCCCGGGTCGAGCCGCGCCTCGGCCGTCTCCAGTTTCCGGGCCACAGTGGCGTATTCATCGACCTGATCCATGAGTTGCACGTTGCCATCGACATAATCCTGTAGCTGGCTGGCGAGCAGCGCCGCCCCCACCCCGGCCAGCCGGGCGGTGAGGGTACCGGTCGTCTCGCCGGACGCAATCTCGGTTCGCCAGGTGGCAAACACCGGGCCCGTGTCGAGACCGGCGTCCAACTGCATGAGGCTCACGCCCGTATGGTCGTCGCCTGCCAGAATCGCCCGCGCGACGGGGGCGGCACCCCTCCAACGGGGCAACAGAGAAAAATGCAGGTTGACGAAGCCGTGCTCGGGGACGATCAACAACGCTTCCGGGATGATTTTGCCGTACGCCACCACGACGGCAACGTCGATGTCGAACAGTTCGTCGATGACCTCGCCGGCCCGTTCTGGTTGCACCACGCGCATACCCCACTGGGTGGCGGCCACCTTGACCGGCGAGGGCAACGGTCTTCCGGACCGGCCCTGCGGCCGATCGGGCGACGTGATGACCAGGCCCACCTCGGCCACCTCGGAAACGGCCGCCAGGGAAGGAACCGCAGCTGCGGGGGTGCCGAAGAACGCGACGCGGGTCATGCCAACGGCCCTACAACTGGGCCTGGCGCCATTCGCGCATGTACTCCGTCCGCAGGTCAGGAGCCAGCCTCTTGAGCAGGAGCGTTCCGGCCAGGTGATCGACTTCGTGCAGCAGCATTCGGCCCATCAACTCGTCGCCGTCCAGCTCCAGCAGGCTGCCGTCGACGTCCCGCCCCACCACCCGCGCGTATTCGGGCCGGGTGATCGGCCAGAAGTGACCCGGGACAGACAGGCAGCCTTCCTCGAACTCCCATTCGCCACTCGTCTCCGTGATCTCGGGGTTCACCATCGCCCCCGGCCCCTCCCCGACATCGAACACAAACACCTGCTTGGAGATGCCGATCTGGGGGGCCGCCAGCCCGACGCCGGGGGCGTCATACATCGTTTCCAGCATGTCCTCCACCAACCGCTCCAGGTGCCCGTCGAATACGTCGACCGCCTCGGCTGGTTGGCGCAGGACGGGATCACCAAATGTGCGGATGGGGTAGATGGCCATGGCGGGGCAGGATAGGTCACAGGTCACGGGGATCTGCATCCACCCGTACCTTGATACCTGCCTGGCGCCACTCGTGAACGGCCGGCCGCAAACCGACCCGAAATCCCCGAAGGTCGCGCCCTTGGATCAGCCATCGATAGCCATGCCCGGCAGAGGCCGGCCCGAAGACGTCGGCGTGGCGCTCGGCCGCCAGGGCTTCAAGACCCTCGATGGGCTCCGATGTCTCCACCACGATCACCTGGCCGGCCGGGGGCAGGCCGAGCCGGGACCGCTCTTCGAGCTGGGTGGCCATGAATTCGGACGCGTCGCCATGCCGCAGCGCAGCGATCACCGCGTCGGACGGATGGTGGGTTTGCACGATCAGCCGGTTGCCTCTTCCCCGCTCGACCAGGCGGGCCACCCGGACCATGATCTGCAGTGCCCGCTCGGCAGCTCGATAATGCGGAGCTGAGATCAATCCGTCGCCATCCACCACCAGCGCCAGGTCGACCGCCTCGGCTCCCGCCAGGTCCGCTTCGGTGCCGACTGCGACCCTCCCCGGGTGGGAGGCGGCCGAGTCCAGCCCGAGCACCCGCCTGACGCGCTCGGCCACCCGCTCGACTCCGGCTCCCAGCGGTTCGAAGCGCTCACCGCCACAGCGCGAGCAGGCCTCGGCGACGTGCCCACACCGTTCACACTTCGGCTCACGCCCGAGGCGTGCATCGCACTCGCGGCACCTGCGCACGGTTCGGCATCGCACGCAGCGGAACGCAGGGGCATAGCCCCGACGGTGGGCGAATACGAAGATTCGCTTGTCGCGCTCGAAGGCACTGCGCAGCGCCGCCGCCGCCCGGGGACTGATCAACCGGCCCTCCGGGGGTTCTTGGGAGCGGTCGATCACCTCCACGAGGGGCCACAAGCGGTTGGAGGTGGGGACCGCGCTCACTCCGGCGGCCAGCAAGTCGGTCGACGGGGCCGGGCCCATGAACGCCAGCACGAATCGTTCGACCGCAGCCCGCTTGCGCAGAACCTCCCGTACATGGAGGGTGGGAGTTTGGGGTTCTTTCATCGCCGGACGCTCCTCTTCGACCACTACCGCCAGCCCCAGATCCTCGACCGGCCAGAGCATCACCTCGCGCGTCCCGACCAGAACCTGTCCGCCCCGGGCTCGAGCCTGCACCCAAACGCGGGTCCGCTCTTTGGCATCGAGGCCGCTATGGGTGATCAGGACCCTGTTCCCGAACCAGGCGGCGAGAGAGCCCGCCAACCCCGTGGCTTCCACCACCGTCGGCGCGATGATCATGATCGAACGTCCGGCCTGGACCGGAGCTGCGATCAATCCGGCGATCGGTACCGACACAGCTCCGGGCACGAGGACGGCGGTGGCAGGAAACCGCGCTCCGTCGGCCGCTGCTTGCGACAAACGTCGATGGGGCGACGCCGGCGTTTTGGCGGGCTCCGAGAGCGTGGGCAACCGTACGCGGCGCGGCAGGTTGGGCGGGGCGGTCTTGGCGAGAATCACCGACATCGGTGCGACATAGTGCAGCGCCAGCCAGCGCAGGACCTCGACGGTCGATTCGTCGAATGCCGGATAGTCGCCCGATATCGACGTGATCGGTTTGAGCTCCCGATCATCGGCGTCTCGAATCGACGTCACATAGCCCCGGGTTCTGCGATTTCCGACCGGGACCCGCACAATCGAGCCGACCGGCACGTGCAAGCTCTCGGGCACGGCATAGCTGAATCCGTCATCTACGGAGAAACTCGGAATGGCCGGTACGACTTGCGCCACCAGCCCGGAGTCAGCGGCGTTCAAGCACGAGGTCCCACAGGCGGTGGGCGACTTCTGCCTTGGTCAGGGTGGGCCACACGTCGGTGGAACCGTCAGCCGTCACGATCGTCACCTGGTTGGTATCAGTGCCGAAACCGGAGTCGGGTCGCGAGATATCGTTTGCCACCAGCAGGTCGACCCCTTTCTTCAATGCCTTTTCAATCGCCCGGTCGAGCGAACCGATCTCGGCGGCGAAACCCACCACGAACGTCTCCTGGCTTCGTTCGACCACTCCAGCGAGGATGTCAGGGGTTGGTTCCATGGCGAGCGTCGGAGGCCCATCAGCGCGCGCCATCTTCTCGGACTTGGGGGTGCCGGGTCGAAAATCGGCAACGGCCGCCGCCATCACCGCCACGTCGAGACCCTCCAACGACGACCAGGTGGCATCCGCCATTTCCTGCGCCGACTCGACGGCCAGCACCGTGATGTTGCTGTGCTCGGGTGCTTCCTCCGTCGTGACCAGCGCGACTTTGGCGCCCCGGCGGGCAGCGTCGAGCGCAATCGCATTTCCCATCTTGCCGCTCGATCTGTTGCCGATGTATCGCACCGGGTCGATGGCCTCGCGGGTACCTCCGGCCGTCACCAGCACCTTGATACCGTCCATGTCTCCCGGCCCCACGGAGCGCACGATCGCCTCCACGATCTCTTCTGGTTCCACCATGCGTCCGGCCCCGACGTCACCACTGGTCAAGGCACCTTCGACGGGACCGACCATGGTGGCACCGTCCGCTACGAGTTGCTGGACGTTCCGCTGGGTCGCCGCCTGCTCCCACATCTCTGTATGCATGGCCGGGACGAACAGCTTGGGGGCCTTGGACGCCAGCAGGGTGGCCGACAGCAGGTCATTGCCGTCACCGTGGGCGGCCCGGGCGAGCAGGCTGGCAGTGGCCGGCGCCACGACGATGAGCTCGGCCCAGCGAGCCAGGTCGGTATGGGGGCTGGGTGTCAGCCCGTCGAACAGATCGGTGTGGACGGGACGGCCCGAGATCGCCGAAAGAGTCTGGGGGCCCACGAACTCCTGGGCCCCGCTCGTCATGATGACTTCGAGCTCGGCTCCCCGTTCGATGAGTCGCCGGGCCAGATAGGCCGCCTTGAAAGCGGCCACCCCTCCGCTGATTCCGAGAAGGATTCGCCGGCCGGCGAGCACCGTTACTCGGGCTCGACGATGTCTACCGCCACCTTGCCGGCCGCAATCTCTTCCAACGCAATCGACAGAGGCTTGCGGGACAAGGTCTGCACCTGCGGTGGTGCATACGTGCCCAGCCCCTCGCCCAGCTGGTTGTAGTAGGCGTTGATCTGGCGGGCGCGCCGGCTGGCCAGAACGACCAGGGTGAATCGCGACTTCGTCTCGTCGAGGACGTCTTCAATGGGTGGATTGATCATCACTTCATCCGGAATCGGGGGAGGACTCGAAGTATAGAGCGGAGTTCATCGGCGGCACGGTCCACCTCATCGTTGACCACGGTGTGGTCGAAGATGGCGACCGATTGCAGCTCGCGCTTGGCCGTCTCGAGGCGCTCGGCGACGTTGGCAGTGTCGCCCCGTCCCCGGAGCCGGTCGGCCAGCTCGTCGATGCTGGGCGGGAGAATGAACACGAGGACGGCGTCGGCCATCGCCTCCCGCACCTGCCGGGCTCCCTGTACTTCGATCTCCAGGATCACGTCGTGGCCCGCCTGCAGTTTCTCGACCACCGGTTGTCGGGGTGTGCCGTACAGGTTGCCGGCGTATTCGGCCCATTCCAGCATCCGCCCCCCGGCCACCCACGCCTCGAACTCATCGCGGGTGACGAAGTGATAGTCCTCTCCGTCGACCTCTCCCGGCCGCTTTTCCCGGGTGGTGGCCGAAACGGAGAGATGAAACGAAACATGGTGAGACAGTGCCTGGATCACGGTTCCTTTGCCCACCCCGCTGGGCCCCGAGACCACGACCAGGCGCCCGGTCGCCAGCTCGACCAGCGCCGACCGGGCCGCTTCGTCGAGCTCCCCAATGCGGACGTCATCGGGCAACCCGAGTTCCTCGAGCCGGGCGGCGGTCTTGACTTTGCCGACTCCGGGGATCACCCACATCAACGACGCCACCTTGGAGGCCGCCAGCAGCTCATCTGACCGGGCGCGTTCGAACAGATCGGCCAGCGTCAGCGACCGCGTACGCAGGGCTTCCCGCACCTCTGCCCGTACCTGCCGAAAACGCGCAGCCTCGTCCAGCGTTGCCGCCCGGTCAGCCACCCGTGGCCTCCGCCACCTGCCGGTTGATGTCCTCGGCCGCTGCCACCGGATCGGCTGCCCTGGTGATGGCCCGCCCCACCACGAGGAAGTCGGCGCCCCGCCGCACCGCCTCGGCGGGAGTGGCGGCGCGGCGCTGGTCACCTGGATCAGAGGACTCGGGTCTGATCCCGGGCGTCACCTTCGTCAGGCCGGGAGCCACATCGGCCACCACGCCCAATTCCGGGACCCCGCACACCACGCCTTCGACGCCGGCCGCGGCGGCCACCTTCGACAAACGCGAAACGAGCTTGCCTGGCGAAGTGCCGGGCGTGAAGCGCTCCAGATCGTCCGCGCCGAGGCTTGTGAGAACGGTGACTGCCAGGATCCCGGCCTCGGTACCACCGGCCCCGGCGGCCAACCCCTCTCTCGCCGCTGTCATCATCGCCTGGCCGCCCGCCGCATGGACCGTGACCCAGCGAGCGCCGTATTGGCCCAGTCGGCGGGCCGCCACCTCCACCTGTGAGGGAATGTCGTGGAGTTTGGCGTCGACGAAGACGGGTTGACCCAGCCGGGCCAGGGCGGCGGCGGTGACCGGCCCGGGGCCCATCAAGAGCCCCAAACCGATCTTGAATCCCGCAACGTGGTCTGTCAGCTTCGAGGCCAGGTTCACGGCGTCGTCTGCAGTGTCGACGTCGAGGGCAACCAGTATCCGGCTCACCAAGGCGTGGCACCGCCGATCAGGTTCGAGACGTCGTCCTCGCCGTTGCGGCGCATCCAGCGTCGCAACTCGCGGTGGATGCGCCCGCCGGCCTTCGGCTCGGCAAAGTGGACCGAACCCAACGCCACTGCTGACGCTCCGGCCAGGAGGTACTCGACGACATCGGAGCCCGACCGGACACCGCCGCAGCCGACAATCGGCAGCTCCGGCAATGCCTGGTGGACCTGCCATACGCAGCGCATGGCGATCGGCTTGATGCCCAGACCCGAGTATCCCCCGACACCCCCAGACAGCAACGGCTTGCGGGTCGTCAGGTCGACCCCGAAACCCCACGCCGTATTCGTCAGGACCACCCAATCAGCCCCGGCATGGCGGACGGCGGAGGCGATGGAGACGATGTCTTCGCTGTTGGGAGAGAGCTTGGCGCCGATCGGTTTGGTCGTTGCCGCCCGCACCTCGGCCACCACCTTGGCAGAGGCGTCCGGGTCGAGGGCAAACATCTGGTGATCGAGATTGGGGCACGCCAGGTTCACCTCGACCGCTCCAATCGCCCCGACGCCGTCGAGGGCAGCTGCCACGGCAGCGAATTCGTCAACGGTGTGCCCAACCACCGAAGCCCAGACCTCCACGTCCAGACTGGCCAGGTACGGGCCAACTTCCTCCAGCCAGGCGTCGACACCGGGGTTCTGGATACCGATCCCATTCAGCATCGACGGGCCGGTGGGGGCGATGCGGGGCGGTGGGCGGCCCGGCCAGGCCTCCGGGGCAACCGATTTGGCCACCGCCGCCCCGTACGGATGGAGCGGGGCGACATCCGCGAACTCGACAACCGACCCCACCGTCCCCGAGGCGGCGACCAGTGGAGAGCGCAGCCGGTTTCCGGCGAGGGTCACCGAGAGGTTCACCGGTGGTACTCCTGCAAGCTGGCCACCGCCAGCACCCCTTCGGACCCCGACGCGATGCTGTCGATGGCGGCGCGGGCGCCCGCCACTGTCGTGACGGAGGGGATGCCGGCCCGCTGGGAAGCTTGGCGAATGAGGCGACCGTCGCCTCGCGCCCTCCTGCCCCGCGGCGTGTTGATCACGAGGTCGATCTTGTCCTCGGTAATCAGCCGCACCGGGTCCCACGGCCCGTCGCCCACTTTGTCGACGGCCACCGAGGCGATGTTCTTGGTGGCGAGAAACGCGGCGGTCCCATCTGTCGCCAGAATCCGAAACCCGAGGTCGGCAAAACGGCGCGCCACCTCCAGGCCATCGTCCTTGTAGCGGTCGGCCAGCGAGATGAAGACCGTCCCCGACGTCGGAAGCGCCTGGCCGGTCGCCATGAAGGCTTTTGCATAGGCGGTCGGGGTGTCGGCTGCAATGCCCATCACCTCGCCGGTTGCCCGCATCTCGGGACCGAGCACGCTATCCTCGCCCGGGAATCGGTCCCAGGGAAGCACGGCCTCCTTGACGGCCACAAACCCGTTGCCGGTCACCTCCCGCAGCAACCCTTCGTTCCGTAGCTCTTCCAGCGTTGCGCCCATCATGACCCGGGTCGCCACTTTGGCGAGCGGAACGCCTGTTGCCTTGGAGATGAATGGAACCGTGCGCGAACCCCGTGGGTTGGCCTCCAGCACGACCACGTCGTCTCCCCGCACCGCGTACTGGATGTTGATGAGACCCCGCACCCCGAGACCATCTGCCAGGTCGCGTGTGTAGCGCCGCATCAGCTTCTGGGCTTCTTCGGAGATCGTGGGCGGCGGCACGACGCAGGCAGAGTCCCCCGAGTGGACCCCGGCCTCTTCGACGTGCTCCATCACGCCGCCGATATACAGCTCGGCACCGTCGTAGATGGCATCGACGTCGACTTCGACGGCCGCCTCGAGGAAGCGGTCGATGAGCAACGGCGCCTGACTCATGTCGACCGATCCATCGCCTGAACTCGCCAGATTCTCGATGTAGGTGGTGAGTTCTTCGATGGAGTAGACGACCCTCATGGCGCGCCCCCCCAGCACATAGGAGGGACGCACCAATACGGGGAGACCGATGGTGTCGACGATCTCTTCTGCTTCGCGCACCGAGGTGGCGATGCCGTTCGGTGGCTGCGGGACGCCCAGCTCGCGGCAGAGGGCGTCGAACCGCTCCCGGTCCTCGGCAGCATCGATGGCGTCGGGCTGGGTGCCGGCGATCGGCACCCCATGGGCCGCCAGCCCGGCGGCCAGGTTCAGCGGCGTCTGGCCCCCCAGCTGCACCACCACCCCGATCGGTTGTTCCTGGTCCACGATTGCCAGAACATCTTCCAGATGGAGCGGCTCGAAGTACAAGCGATCAGAGGTGTCGTAATCGGTGGAGACCGTCTCCGGGTTGCAGTTCACCATCACCGTCTCGTAGCCGGCGTCGCGTAGTGCCAGGGAGGCGTGGACGCAGCAGTAGTCGAACTCGATTCCCTGCCCGATGCGATTGGGGCCGGAGCCGAGAACCATGACCGTGTTCGTTCCGGCCGGAGGGGCCTCGTTCTCGTCCTCGTACGTGCTGTAGTAATACGGGGTGGCGGCCTCGAACTCGGCGGCACACGTGTCTACCGTCTTGTAGGTCAGCTCGATGCCGGCCGCTTTGCGCAGTGCCCTGATCTCGGCCGGCGAGACATCCCAGACCCGGGCCAGCTGGGCGTCGCTGAAGCCGAGCTGTTTGGCGGTCCGCACCGAGTCGGAGCTGGGTTGGGACAGCTCCAGCTCTCGCCGCACGTCGACGATGATCCGGATCTGATCGATGAACCACGGATCGATGGCGGTCGCCTCTGCAATCTCTTCGGTCTCGGCCCCCCGTCGCAGCGCCTCGGCGAGCTGGTATAGCCGGTCGGGGGTCGGGGTGGCGATGGCCTCGACCAGCTCGCCCCTCGTCATGGTCTCCCATCGCGCTTCACCATTGGTCGCCACCAGCCCGGCGTGGCCGGTCTCCAGACTGCGGATGGCTTTCTGGAGGCTCTCGGGAAAGGTGCGGCCGATCGACATGACCTCGCCGACGCTCTGCATCGAGGTCGTGAGAACGGCGTCGGCGGACGGGAACTTCGCGAAGTCGAAACGGGGAACCTTCACCACGACGTAGTCGAGCGCCGGTTCGAACGACGCCGGTGTCGCCCGGGTGATGTCATTGGGGATCTCGTCGAGGGTGTACCCGACGGCCAAGAGAGCCGCGATCTTGGCGATCGGGAATCCGGTTGCCTTCGAGGCCAGGGCCGATGAACGCGAGACCCGAGGGTTCATCTCGACAATGACGCGCCGGCCGGTTGCCGGGTCGACCGCGAACTGCACATTGGAGCCGCCGGTCTGAACCCCGACGACCGACAGGCATTTGATGGCTTCGTCCCGCATGTCCTGATACTCGCGATCAGACAGTGTTTGGATCGGAGCCACCGTGATCGAGTCCCCGGTGTGGACCCCCATCGGGTCCAGGTTTTCGATCGAGCAGACGATCACGGCATTGTCAGCGGCGTCACGCATGACCTCGAGCTCGAACTCTTTCCAGCCATACAGGGATTCTTCGATGAGCACTTCGGAGATGGGAGATGTGGCCAGGCCGTGCTCGACGACGGCTTTGAACTCTGCCAGGTCCTGAGCCAGGCCCGTACCTCCCCCTCCGAGAATGAACGAGGGCCGGACCATGAGCGGGAACCCGATCTCCTCGGCGGCTGCCAGCGCCTCAGCCGACGAGTGGGCATAGGCCGCCCGGGCGGTCGCAATGCCGACCTCATCCATCGCTGCCTTGAACTTGCCCCGGTCCTCGGCCATGTCGATGGCAGCCAGCGGGGCCCCGATCACCTCGACCCCGAACTTTTCGAATATCCCACTCGCACCCAAGGCGGTCGTGGCGTTGAGGGCGGTCTGACCGCCCAGGGTCGGCAGGACGGCGTCGGGCCGTTCCTTTTCGATGATGCGGGCGATCACGTCGGGAGTGATCGGCTCGATGTAGGTCGCATCTGCGAATTCGGGGTCGGTCATGATGGTGGCCGGATTCGAATTGACGAGAATCACCCGGTAGCCCTCGGCCCGCAGCACCTTCGTGGCCTGGGAACCCGAGTAATCGAACTCGCAGGCCTGGCCGATGATGATCGGACCGGAGCCGATGACGAGAATCGAATCGATGTCGGTTCGCCGCGGCATCAGACCCCCATGGCTGTCACGAACTGGTCGAACAGCCCCACCGCATCGTGCGGGCCGGGGGCCGCCTCCGGGTGGTACTGCACGCCGAAGGCCGGGACATCGAGGCATGCGAAGCCCTCTATCGTCCCGTCATTGAGGTTCTGGTGGGTCGACGCCACAACACCGAAGTCCGTCGCCACGCGAGCCGGCAGGAGATCCGGAGTCGGAACCCCCGATCGCACCGGCGGCGCCGAATCGGTGAGCGACCACAGGTCCACTGCAAAACCGTGGTTTTGGGCAGTGATCGCCACCCGCCCGGTCTCCAGATGGCGGACCGGATGGTTGCCGCCGTGATGACCAAACGGCAGTTTGTAGGTCCGGGCCCCAACCGCCAGACCGAGCACCTGCAACCCGAGGCAGATTCCGAATACCGGGACCTCTCCCAGCACGCCCTGCAGGGCCGCAATCGGGGCGGACAGCGGCTCGGGGTCGCCGGGCCCGTTGCTGACGAAGACTCCATCTGGCCCGGCGGCGAGAATCTCCTCGGCCGTAGTGGCCGCGGGAACCACATGCACCTCGAGACCCCGGCCGGACAGCTGCGACACGATGTCGCGCTTCACGCCCAGGTCGATGGCAACCACCCGGGCTCGCTGCTCACCATCGGCGGCGACGGTATAGGGCTGGGGCGTGCTGACGCCTGACGCCAGATCGCGACCGTCCATGCGAGGGGCGGCAGCTGCCCGGTCAGCCAACTCGGCGGCGTCGGTGTCCACGCCGACGGCCACCGGCATCGCCCCCCGGTCGCGCAGGTGCCGGGTGAGACGGCGGGTGTCGATGTTGCCGATGCCGACGATGCCGTGCCGAACGAGATAGTCCCCGAATCCCCCCTCGGCCCGCCAGTTGGAATGAAGGCGGGCCATGGCCCTCATCACGAACGCCGAGGCATGCGGCTTGTCGGCCTGCGCGTCGTCGCCGTTGACGCCGTAATTGCCGATGTGGGAGGACGTCATGACGACCACCTGCCCGGCATACGAAGGATCCGTCAAGATCTCCTGGTAGCCGGTCATCGAGGTGTTGAACACGGCCTCGCCGGTGGCGATCCCGTCGGCGCCAACCGATTCACCGACGAACTCTGCTCCATCGGCGGTCACCAGCACCGCCTTCTTCGTTGTCATGCGAGCGTCCCATCGTCGACGGTCAATCGTCCCGAGAAGAGCGTGTGGCGGATTCTGCCGGTAAGGCGATGACCGGTGTAGGGAGAGTTGTCCGACTTGGAGGCATAGGTGGTCGGTTTCCACCTGGCATGCGGATCGAAGACGACCAGATTGGCCGACGATTCCGCTCTCACCGGCCGCCCCTGCGTCTCCATCCGGGCGATGGCTGCCGGCCGGATCGACAGCCAGTCGAAGAACTGCGTGATGTCGGGTTGCAGCACGGTGTTCACCACGGCGGCCGCCGTCTCGAGACCCAGCACGCCGTTGGCTGCTTCCTCGAATGGGACTTCTTTGTCAGCGGCGACATGGGGGGCGTGGTCGGTGGCGACCACGTCGATGTGCCCTTCCCGCAGGCCTTCGATCAGGGCCGAGCGATCGATTTCGGACCTCAGCGGAGGGTGCATCTTGAACACGGGATCGGTGGCGGCCTCGATTTCCTTGTCGGTGAACAACAGGTGGTGGGGGGTCACCTCCGACGAGACCGCAATCCCCTGACGGCGGGCCTCGGCGATCAGGCCGACGGACCGCGCCGATGAGAGGTGCTGAAAGTGAACCGGGCGACCGGTCAGTTCGGCCAGGCGGATGTCACGCGCGACCATCACATCCTCGGACGCATGGGGAATGCCCCCGATGCCGAGCAGGGCCGATACGGCTCCCTCGTGCATGTGGCCGTTGCGGGAGAGGCCGCGGTCCTCGCAATGCTGGGAAACGACTCCGCCCAGGCCTCCAACATATTCGAGAGCCTGGCGCATGAGCCCCGCGTCGGCAACCGGATCGCCATCGTCTGTGAAGATGCGGCAGCCCGCGTCCCACAACTCATCGATGTGGGCCAGTTCCTTGCCATTGCGTCCAACGGACACCGCCCCGGCCGGCTGCACCTCGATGAGACCCACTTCGCGCCCGCGGGCGGCAACCAGCGCCGCCACGTGGCCGGCATCGATGGCCGGGCTCGTGTTCGGCATCGCCACCGCCGCCGTGTATCCCCCCAACGCAGCCGCCCGGCTGGCAGAAGCGATGTCTTCTTTGTACTCGAATCCGGGTTCCCGCATGTGCGTGTGAAGGTCCACCAGTCCCGGCCCCACCCAGCAATCGCTCACGTCCAGCACGCGGGTTTCGCCGCCGGCCTGGTTGCTGGCAGCGCCCGGGCCGACGTCGATGATCGCGCTGTCCCGCACATGCACGTCGGCTTCCACCGGCCCGTCAGCCGTGAGCACCAACCCTCCCCGCAGAATCAGGTCTCGTCCTCTCACGACGCCTCTCCCCCGAGCAGCGTCAGCATGACCGCCATCCGCACGGCGACCCCGTTTCGCACCTGGGCGAGCACGAGCGATCGCTCGGCCTCGGCGACGCCGTGGGCGATTTCGACGCCCCGGTTCATGGGGCCGGGATGGAGCACGACCGAATCAGCTTTCATCCGCTCGTATCGCTCCTCGGTGAGGCCGAAACGGCTGACATACTCGGGCAGCGACGGGACCACCTGGGCTCCACCTCGCTCTGCCTGAATCCGCAGCAGGTACATGACGTCGGTCGACTCGACGACCTCATCGATACCGCTCGCGACCCGCACCGGCCAGCCGTCCAGCGACCGGGGCAGCAACGTGGGCGGCCCCACCACAGTGACCTCGGCGCCGAGGGCCGACATGGCGAACACGTTCGACCGGGCCACCCGACTGTGGTCGATGTCGCCCACGATCGCCACCTGCAGGCCGTCGAGCTTGCCAAACCGTTGCCGAATGGTGAGCAGGTCGAGCAGGGCCTGGGTGGGATGCTGGTTGGTCCCGTCGCCGGCGTTGATCACGGGGACGTCGACCCACTCACTGATCCGGTGCGGCGCCCCAACTGCCTGGTGCCGCACAACTACGAGGTCGGCCCCGAGGGCTTGCAGCGTCAGGGCGGTGTCCCGCAAGCTCTCGCCTTTTGCCATCGAGGACCCCTGGGCGCTGAATGACATCGTGTCGGCCGACAAGGCTTTCGCCGCCCGTTCGAAGCTCAAGCGGGTGCGAGTGGAGCTCTCGAAAAACGCCAGCCCCACGGTCTTTCCCCGCAGCGTGGGGACTTTCGGTATCGGGCGTTCCAGCACCTCGGCCATTTCGTCGGCCATGTTCAGAATCCGGGTGAGCTCGGCCGCAGACAACCGCTCGGTCGAGAGCAGGTGCTTCATGCCCGTCGCTCCAGCCTCACGCCCTCCAGGCCATCGATCTCGGCCAGCTGGACGGTGATCCGTTCGTGCCGGGCCGTGGGGAGGTTCTTTCCCACGTAGTCGGCCCGGATGGGCAGTTCGCGGTGACCGCGATCAACCAACGCGGCCAATTGGACCATCCGGGGGCGGCCGAGATCGGCCAGGGCATCCAGTGCGGCCCGGATGGTTCGTCCCGTGAACAGGACGTCATCGACCAGGACCACGACCCGTCCCTCGAGGTCGACGGGGACAGTGGTGGGCCCCAACCGGGTCGTGGGACGATGGTCGAGATCGTCGCGATAGAGGCCCACGTCGATCGAACCGACCGGCACCTCGGTTCCGGCGAATTCTCGGATGGCGGCAGCCAGGCGGCGGGCGAGGGGAACGCCCCGGGTCGGAATACCCATCAACACCAAGCTGGACGCGTCAGGGTGCTGTTCGAGGATCTGGTGGGCGATGCGGCGCAGTATCCGGCCGATGTCGTCGCCGTCGAGCAGGAGGGGATCGGTGTCAGAGAGGGGTTCGACCAATGCGGTTGTGCGCGGTTTGGGATCGTGCTCGCCGGCCTTCTGCGGTGCTTGTTCTTGCACCGTGGGCGCAGTGGGTTTGGTCGTGGGTTCGGCCGTGTGTTCTGCCGTGTGTTCGGCCGTGTGTTCGGCCGTGGGCTCGCTGGTGGGTTCGTGCATGCGTTTGTCCTTTCCGGCCTCACTGGACCGGTCTTAAAGGTCGACCGCAGCATAGCGATCGGGGCCACCGCACCGGGGCACGGTCCGAGTATCGCGAAAGAATTACGCCCGGTCACCCCGCACAACCTCGGCGATCGCCGACAAGACCCCGTTGACGAAGGCACCGGAATGTTCGGTGGAGAAACGCTTCGCCAGCTCCACCGCCTCATTGAGGATGACGGCCGTGGGTGTGTCGGCATCTGCGAGCAACTCATAGGTGGCCAACCGCAACACAGCCACATCGACCAGCGCCATGCGGCCGAGGCGCCAGTTCCTGGCCGAGTCCTCGATCAGGCCGTCGATTTCGTCGAGACGGTCGATGATGGCATCGACCCGGTCGGCGACGCTCGGGCGGGTCGTCATGATCGCGCCCCGCTGATGGTGCTCGTAGAGAGCGAGCAGCACATCTTCGCGGGTCCGGCTCATGACACCCGCGTCATGTACTCCCCGGTCCGCGTGTCGACCTTGACGACGTCACCGATCTCGACGAACAACGGGGCCTGGACCACCAATCCGGTCGAGAGCGTCACCGGCTTGGTCGCCCCTGAGACGCGGTCGCCTTTCACGCCCGGCTCGGCGTGGGTGACCTCCAGCTCGACCGAGGCCGGCAGGTCGACGCTCAGCGGCGATCCCTCGTATACCGGGAGCTCGACGGTGGCTCCGTCCCGGAGAAAGTTGACGGCCTCGCCGACCTGGTCGGTACCGAGCGAGAACTGGGCGTAGGTCTCCAGGTCCATGAAGTGGAAGTCGGTTCCGTCGCGATAGAGGAATTGGTGTTCCCTTCGGTCGATGACCGCCTGCTTGACGTCCTCACCTGCCCGAAACGTCTTGTCGATCACGCTGCCATTGTGGAGGTTCTTCAGTTTCATGCGGACGAAAGCCTTGCCTTTGCCCGGTTTCACGTGCTGATACTCCACGATCTGGAACAACCCTTCGGGGAGATCAAGCGATTGTCCGGGGCGCACTTCGTTGGTCGAAGCCATCTACCGCTCCTCAGCCGTGCCGGTTCACGGCGTTCATGACGGCCCGCAGGGATGCGGTGGTGATGTCCGAATGAAGCCCCACCCCCCAGATCTCCTTGTCGTTCACCCGCATCTCGAGGTAGGCAACGGCCTCGGCATCCTGTCCGGTACCGATGGCGTGCTCGTGATAATCCATCACCCGCAGCGACACACCGAGCCGTTCTTCCACTGCATCCACGAACGCATCGACCGCCCCGTTGCCCTCCCCTACGATCGTCCACTCCTCGCCGGCAGCCTCGATCAGCGCCTCGACCCGGGTGCGATCGGCCCCTCGGGCGTTTTGCGAAGTCGAATGGCGTATCAAGCGGTACATGGCATCGGGCGGGTTGACGTACGTGTCGCGAAACTCGGTCCAGATCTCCTGCGGCTGAATCTCCTTGCCGGTCCGGTCGGTGACCTCCTGGACGACGCGCATGAAGTCGATTTGCAGGCGCCGCGGCAGATCCATGGCCTGTTCTGTTTTCAGCACATAGGCAACACCCCCCTTACCGGATTGGCTGTTGACCCTGATCACGTCCTCGTAGGTCCGCCCGAGATCGGCCGGGTCCACGGGGAGGTAGGGCACGTCCCAGATGGGACCACCGCCGGCCTCCTCGGGTTGTGCCTGCGCCTCGAAGCCTTTCTTGATCGCGTCCTGGTGCGAGCCCGAGAATGCGGTATACACCAGGTCACCCACGTACGGGTGGCGAGGGTGAACGGGAAGCTGGTTGCAGTGCTCCGCGATCCGGCGCAGCTCGTTGATGTCGGACATGTCGAGATGAGGATCGACCCCCTGGCTGAAGAGGTTCAGAGCGAGTGTGACGAGGTCCACATTGCCGGTCCGCTCGCCGTTGCCGAACAGAGTGCCCTCGATCCGATCGGCCCCTGCCATCACACCGAACTCGGCGGCGGCGACGGCGGTTCCGCGGTCATTGTGGGGGTGGACGCTGAGGATGATCGAGTCCCGACGATCCAGGTTGCGGTGCATCCACTCGATCATGTCGCCGAACAGATTCGGGGTCGACATCTCCACCGTGGCGGGGAGATTGATGATCACCTTGTCTTCTGGGGTCGGGCTGAGCACCTCCATCACCGCCTCACACACCTGCTTGGCGAAGGGAAGCTCCGTGCCGGTGAAGCTCTCGGGCGAGTACTCGTACCGGATTCTGGTGTCGCCCATGCCCGTTTCGAACTCCTTGCAGTACTCGGCCCCTCTCACGGCGATGTCGGTGATCCCCGCCTCATCGAGGCCGAACACGACCCGGCGCTGGGTGGTCGAGGTGGAGTTGTACAGGTGCATGATCCCTGCTCGCGCCCCCACGAGCGATTCGTATGAGCGTTCGATGAGATCGCGCCGGGCCTGGGTGAGCACCTGGATCGTCACTTCCTCCGGGATCAGGTCCTCCTCGATGATCATTCGCACGAAATCGAAGTCGGTGGCCGAGGCCGCCGGAAAGCCCACCTCGATCTCCTTGAACCCGGCTTCGACGAGCGTCTGGAACATCATCAGCTTTCGCGACGGGTCCATGGGCTCGATGAGGGCCTGGTTTCCATCCCGCAGGTCGACGCTGCACCAGATGGGAGCGGCCTCGATACGATTGTCGGGCCAGGTACGGTCGGCCAGTTCGACGGCAGGAAATGGTCGGTATTTGTGGACGGGCATGCGGTTCATGGGTGAACTCCCAGGAGAATTGTGACGTGACAGATCAGTGAGTTCCGGCTGTGTTATGGCGCCGGGCTCGTAAGTCGTAGAAACATCGCCACAATCCGATGAGCCTATTGGGACTCCGCCCCAACCGCAACCATGGCGCCGGTGAGTGTTTCCGGATCGACGTGGGTCACCACCGGGGCACCGATCCGCTCGAGCAGGACCATGCGCAACCCGACGGCATCGCGCTTCTTGTCCAGGCCGACCAGCCGAAAGAGATCCTCCACCGGCAGCCGTGGTATCCGGGTCGGAAGACCGAGCGAGCGCAGCAGTGATTCCTGTCGGTCGCCGTCCTCGAATCCGACAGTCGATGCCGATACTCGAGCCGCCACCGTCATTCCGATGGCGATGGCATCACCGTGCGGCAGATTGCCTGCCACTTCGACTGCGTGGCCCACGGTGTGGCCGTAGTTGAGGATCGCCCGCCGGCCTTTCTCCCGCCAGTCCTCGGTGACGACCTCGGCCTTCACCCGAATCGCCTCGTAGACGATGGTTTCGAGGTCGGCCGAAATGCCGGATGTCTCGTACAACGCCAGCAGCTCCGCACTTCCGATCAGAGCGGCCTTGACCGCTTCGGCGTGGCCCTGGCGGGCCACGGGCGCCGGCAGGTCGGCCAGGACGGCCGTATCGATCACTACCCGGCTCGGGTGAGCAAAGACCCCGACCAGGTTCTTGCCGTCGACGTTGACCCCGGTCTTGCCCCCCACCGACGCATCGACCGCCCCCAGCAGCGTCGTGGGAACGTAGACCGCTTCGATGCCACGCAGATAGGTGGCGGCCACGTACCCGGCCAGGTCGGTGGCAGCTCCTCCCCCTACACCAACGACCGTGTCAGACCTGGTCATTCCGAAATCGTTCAACCAGCGATACAACGCGGCTGCCACATCGAGGTCCTTGGCCGCCTCGCCGTCCGGGAGCTCGTACAACCGCGACTCTCCCAGTCGCGCGGCCAGCGACTCGGCGATGGCAGCAGGCCGGCCCGGCTGATGAAAGATCGCCACCCGTCCGCGCTCCCGGGTCGGCACGATCGGGTCCGCAACCAGGAGATCCTCGCCGATGACCACCTCACACCCGGCGACCTGGATCGTGCGCGGCATGCTCAGAACGTTGCGATTCGCTTGCGGTATGCCTCGACGGCGGTGACGAAATCCGAAACGGTGTCGCCGCCGAATTTCCGCTGCATCTCCTGCGCCAGCGCGATGGCGACCATGGACTCGGCCACGACCCCGGCGGCGGGAACGGCACAGACATCGGACCGCTCGCGGATGGCGGACTCCCGGTCTTTGGTATCGACGTCAACCGTCTTGAGCGCCTTCATCAACGTCGAGATCGGCTTCATGGCGGCCCGAACCCGGATCGTCTGTCCAGTGCTCATGCCGCCTTCGATCCCGCCGGCCCGGTCGGTTTCTCGCACAAACGTCCCGTCCGCGTAGTCGATCTCATCATGGGCGGCCGATCCGCGCCGGCGGGCGGATTCGAACCCATCCCCCACCTCTACCGCCTTGATGGCCTGAATCGACATCAGGTTCAATGCCAGCAACCCGTCGAGCCGTCGGTCGTAATGAACGTGACTGCCGACGCCGACCGGCACCCCGAACGCCAGCACCTCCACCACGCCCCCGAGGGTGTCTCGGTCTGCCCGCGCCGCCTCGATGGCGGCCACCATGGCGGCCTCGGACTCGGCATCGGCCGTTCGCACCGGGGAGCGGTCGATGACTGCGAGATCACCAGGGCCCGGGGTCGGGCCGGTGGCAACCGCTCCCCCGATCGAGACCACATGCGAGATGACCGTCACCCCGACCTGATCGAGAAGCTGCTTGGCGAGGTACCCGCCGACCGTCCGGGCCGCCGTCTCCCGGGCGGAAGCCCGTTCGAGGATGTTGCGGGCATCGTGGGTGTCGTACTTCTGCATGCCGGCCAAATCGGCGTGACCAGGCCGAGGGGCCGTGGCCGGCCGGGCACTTTCTCCCTCTTCGGGGTTCATCTCCTTGGTCCACTTGGTGGCGAACTCGGTGTTGCGAACCAACACGGAGACCGGAGATCCGAGAGTCAAGCCGAACCGGAGGCCGCCAAGGAACTCGATCTCGTCCTGCTCCAGCTGCATGCGTCGCCCGCGTCCGAAACCGAGCCGGCGGCGCGCCAGCTCTGACGCCAGGCCATCGCGCGAGACCGGCAGCCCCGAGGGCAAGCCTTCCACGATGGTCGTGAGTCCCGGGCCGTGCGATTCCCCTGCCGTGAGCATGCGAAACATATCGGAGGGATGGTAGCCGGGGGCCCCTGGCGGGCCCGGCCGGCGGCTACTTGAGGATTTGCTGGCCTTCGCCCAGCACAAAAGTCGAGTCGCCGAACAAGAACGTGACCTTGTCATCGTCGAGCGCGACGACCTTGTAGCGACCGGCGAACGTCTCGCCGACGCCAACGGTGTATTCCGTGCCGTCGACCCGCACGATGGCGCGGCGGTTGCCGGCTGCGTCGGTGGTGATGGCGACCACGGTCACGTTGCTGCCGGCAAGCGGGTCCTCCGCTCCTTCGAAGTCGGGAGCAGCCAGGATCAGCGGACGGAACGGGTCGCGCGGCTGGGCGGCCTGGAATGCATCGACGACCCGGGAACCCGGCAGGAGCGTGTCGGACAAAGATCCGGTGACTACCTCGGTTGCCGTCGCCGAGGGCAGCGTGACGGACGCCGGCGCATCCAACTCGGTGCGGACCCCTCCAAAGACGCCCGGCGCAACCAACAACCAGCTGATCGAGATCAAGACCGCCAGCAGAAGAATGGTGGTGATCAGGGTGGAACTGCGGCGAACCATCAGTTGGTCACCTCCTCGCCTTCTAACTCTTCGAGCGTACCCGGTAACGGCTCCGTCGAAAACGCCCGCGCCGTGATGTTGGTTTGCAGGGTGTTGGTGGCGGTGGTCTCGTCGAAGGTGGCCGAGATCGCTATCTGGTCGATGCGGATCAACCGGTCGAGATCCTCGAGATCGAACAGGAATTGCAGCGTCCGAAAGTATTCGCCCTCGACACCGAGGTTCAGTGCGATCTCGAACAGCTCCTCACTGAGAGTCGACGGGGCGGGAGGGATGGCAGAAAGAGCGACGATGTCGAGGCCGGATTCCCTCGCCAGCGCTCGGATCGATTCGAGGAGGGCCGCCTCGCTGGGATCGGCGGGAATCGAAACAGAGATCTCGGCGACGGCGGCGTCGAATTGGCCCTGCTGGTTGCGCAGTTCCTGCAGGCGGGCGATACGCGTATCGAGGGTGTCTTGCTCCTGCACCGCAGTTTGAAGCTCGGCTTCGATGTCGCCGAGACGGGTGGACGAGCCTCGCCAGAACAGGAACCACCAGAGACCGACGACGAGAATCGCAACCAGAACGGCGATGAGCACATTGCGGGTGTTCACGAGATCTCCGGGATTCTGGATGTGAGCCGGGACGCCGCCGCCTCTTCAGTCAGCTGTGCAGTCGATTGATACGACAGCACCTCCACACCGCTGACCTCATTGGCGGTGACGGTTGTCACCCAGCTGGACTCGAGCCCTGCGTAATTCGGGTTGTCGACAGCACGGAGCCAGTTGGCGACGTCCTCATACTCGAAAGCCGTGCCCGAGACCGAGATTTGTTCGTCATTGCCGGCGAACGTCGACAACCACACCCGGTCCGGGATGAATCGACCGAGATCATTCAACAGCCGCGCCCACGACACATCTCCCGCCAGCGCCGTCGTCACCAATTCCACCCGCTGCTCGAACTCCTGCAACGGGACCTCGAACTGGCCCAGACCGTCGATCTCGGCTTGCTTCACCGCATTGGTTTGTTGCTGCGTCTCGAGATCGTTTTCGACAGTGCGCACCGTAGCGAGCCGATCGAGCGTCAGCACCGCCAGCAACACGAGCAGGAGAACCAGACCAACCAGCCACAGCAGTCGGTTGCGCCGCGAAACCTCTTCTTCGAAGATCTCACCGGGGAGGAGGTTGATGTCCCTCATTCAGCGTTCCACAGAGCCAGGCCGACCGGTACGGGGAGAACCGGTTGTAGCGGAGCTACTTCTTCTTCCGAGAGCTTGCCGGTGTTGAGCTGGCCCAGGACCCGGGCCGGCTCCACCGGCGCATCCAGCGTGCGCCCCAGGCGGTTTGCCAGGTGCGGAAGGCGTGCGCCATTGCCTGCCACGACCACCCGGGTCAGCGGGCCCCCTTCACCCTGACTCAAAAAGAAGTTGACGGAGCCACGGATCTCCTCGATGAAACCGCCTGCCTCGCGGGTCAGCACCGCCTGCGCCGCCTCATCTTGGCTGGCGTCTTCGTCGTCGGCCGGAGGAACATCGTCTTCGACCGACACTCCGATGCGCCGCTTGAGCTGCTCGGCCTCTGCCGCGTCGACCCCCAGCTCCTCGACCAGGGCATCGGTGAAATTGGATCCGCCGGTCTGCACGATACGGACGAAGCGAGGGGTGGAGCCGCTCACGAGCACCACTTGAGTGATATCCGCGCCGATGTCCACCAGTACCGCCACACCCTCGATGGGGGCCGGTACCAGCGAGCGAACGAGCGCGAACGCCTGCAAGTCGACGGCGATGACGCTCAATCCGGCCGAGGTGGTGACATCGAGGAAATCTTGCACCATGGATCGGTGGGCGGCGATCGCGAGGATGGCCTGCATTGGCTCGCCTTCCGGCGTGGTGAACTCGTCGATGCCGATGTGGTCCAAAATGGCCTCTTCCACCGACATGGGCATGTATTCCTGCACCTGAAATGGCAGGGCGTCGCGCAGCTCGGTTTCGCCCATGAGCGGAACGTCCACCTGCCGAACCACGACCCGCTGGTTGGCGAGACCGACCACGACACGCTTCTTGGGGAGACGGTGCTTGCGCCAGAGTTCCTTGATCGCGTCGACCACCGCTGCCCCGTCGATGATTTCGCCGGCTACCACGGCCCCGGCCGGCAGCCCCACCTCACCCACTTTTCTGAGCACCGGCTGGGCTTTGCCGACATCGATGGCCGCGGCGCGAACGCTGCTGGAACCGATGTCCAGGCCGACCGTGACTGCCATCTACTCTCCGCCTCGTACTCGCTCTGTAGCTTGCTCTAGCTCGTTTTGTAGCTTCTGGTGTAGCTCTTCGTAGCTCTCTACTTGGCTCTACTTGCGGGCCCCTCGTGAGGGTCGAACCCGGCTCTCCGTGGCTTTGGCTCGGTCGATACCCCCAGCGCGGGCACATCGTCGGTCCTGGTCCTCGGGGCGTTCACAGGTCTGAGATCGGGACTCACATCACTGTCCACAGACTTGTAATTACGCGCATGTCATTTACTCGGCGAAAGCATAGCGATGAGGGGTAGGGGCTGTGGTCTTTCGGCTCGAGCGCGAAAAGTTCCCTTGTGGCGCCGTTTCCCACCGCTGCTGTCGAACCCGTCAGAGCGACAGATACCAGCCGCCGATGGCGTCTCCCCACACCACCGCGACCCAGGCCGCCGCCATCATTGCGGGGCCGAACGGCATCTTGGCCTTCCGCCCTCGATCTGTGAAGAGCATGATGGCGGTACCCGCCGCTCCCCCGATCAGGAAGGCACCGAAGATCCCCACAACCAGCTCGACCCAGCCCGAGTAGGCCATCACAAACCCGAGCAAGAACGCCAGCTTGACATCCCCGAACCCGAACCCGCCCGGGGTGACCATGAACAGCACGAAGAACAGCACGAGGTAGGCCAGCCCCCCGCCGAAGGCAGTGGGAAGCCGGCCGGTTTGGCTTTCGAGGACGCTTCCACCTATGAACAGTGCAACCGTCAGCCCGGTGCCGGTGAAGACGATCCGATCGGGTAACCGTTTGTGATCGAGATCAGTGAGCACCAGGGCGATGGTCGTGGCCGCGAAGAACAAGTAGCTCGGCAGCAGAGCCGTCGCTCCCGCCCACCAGGCGATCAAACCGAATATCAGGCCGGTGGCAGCCTCGACCACGGCATACCGGGCAGAAATCGGACTTGCGCAGTCGCGACATCTGCCGCGGAGCCGCAACCAACCGATAACAGGAATATTGTCGGTCGATCGGATGGGAGTATTGCAGTCCGGGCAGGCCGAACCAGGCCTCACAACCGACCTGCCGAGCGGAACCCGGTGCGCCACGACATTCAAGAATGAGCCGATCACCAGCCCGACCAGACTCGAAACGGCGATCAGCATCGCATGCATGCGCTATTGCTACCACCCGGTGGGGGCCCATACGGGCGAGGGCGGCACCAGCGCAGGACAGGCGCCCCCGAACAGCCCGGCGGCCGTCGCAGCCTGGCCGAATGCCGCCGCATCCTGGACTGCATCCCAGATGCCAAACCAGGTTCCGGACTGGCTCTGCGCGACCATGCAAACAACATCCGTGCCGTTGACGGCAACTCCGATCTGTCCGACCGGTGGCGTGAGAGTGGCAGCGAACGTCAGGCTGGGTTCAACAGCTTGGAGTTGGGCAACATCGTCTGTGTACGAGATCGTGGCAGCCATGACGCTCTTTTCGGCGACAAGACCGTGGCGGAGTGCCGATTGGGCGGCCCGGTCCTGAGCGGTGGTCCGCTGACCGAGAAAGGTCGGCACTGCGATCGCCACGAGAATCGCAACGATCAACACCACGATCATGAGCTCAATCAGGGTGAAGCCCTCATCGCTGTCTCGTTTCGACATGAGAAAGTATCGACGCAGAGCCGAGATTGCTTGAAACATTCCGACGGGATCCGAAACGAGAAAAGCGGGACCCTCGGGTCCCGCTTTTCTCGTCGACCTCTGTCGAGGTCAGTCGTATCTGGTGGCCGTTACCAGCCGGCACCACCTGCGCAGGCGGCCTCGTTGGCCGGGGCAGCTGCGCCCGAGCCATATACCGTGGCCTGCTGCGGATGCTCGTAGATCCAGAAGAACGTGCCGCTGGCAGACTCCGAAACAAGGCAGACAGCGCCCGTGCCGACATAGAGGGTCGGGAGCACGCCGCTCGCCGCCGCATCATCGACCGTCCAGTCGAGGCTCGGCTCGATGGCGCTCAGGTTGGCGGCAGTCGCCGTGTAGGCCTGATCGTTGGCGTAGATGGTCTTTTCGGTGGCCAGGGCGTTGCGCAGGTTGGACTGAGCAGCGCGATCCTGTGCCGTCTCACGCTGACCGAGGAAGGTCGGGATCGCAATTGCGACCAGGATGGCGATGATGAGCACCACGACCATCAGCTCGATCAGAGTGAAACCGTCTTCGTTCAGACGATTACGCATCCGATTCAACATGATGTATTGCCTCCTATGACAATGATGAGGGGCGCTCGTGCGCCCCCAGTTACGAGAGCTGTATCGGACCCGAGAAGAAAGATCTTGAGGGGTCGTTGGGACCATTCCGTGTTGACTAGTCAGTGGCGAAAACTCGCCTGCGCCCGGCGGAGGCGTGTGGCGTCAAGTGGTTGCAGAACCGACGGCACTTCGTCAGCCGATCACGTTCACCAGGTTGAACATCGGCAAGTACAAGGCGACCAGGATCGCACCGACCGTAGCGCCCATGAAAGCGATGAGGATGGGCTCCAGCAGCGAGGTCAAGGCGTCCACTGTGTCGTTGACCTCCCGGTCATAGAAGTCCGAGACCTTGTCCAGCATGTTGTCCAGCTGGCCGGTTTCTTCGCCGACAGCCATCATCTGTACCACCATCGGCGGGAAGATCTTGCCTTCTTTGGTCAACGGCTGGGAGATCGAATCGCCTCCCTTTACTGACTTCGCCACCCGGCTGACGGCGTCACCGACCACGACGTTGCCGGCGGTCATCTCGACGATCGACATCGCCTGGAGAATGGGAACGCCCGACCGAATCAACACCCCGAGCGTGCGCGCGAAGCGGCTGATGGCCGTCTTGTGGTTCATCGTCCCGAACACCGGGGCCCGCAGCTTGAACCCGTCCCACAGCCGCCGCCCGGGTGGGGTGTTGATCCAGTAGCGGAAACCGTAGACGGCCCCGCCGAAGGCCGGGAAGATGATGTACCACCGGGACGTCAGGACGCCCGAGGCGCCGATCAGCATCCGGGTCGCAATCGGAAGCTCCCCGCCCACATCGGCGTACATATTCACGAACTGAGGCACGACGAAGAGCAACATGAGGGTCACGACACCGGCCACCATGCTCAGGACCACCACCGGGTAGGCCATGGCGCTCTTGATCTTGCTTCGTAGGGCGGCGGCCGACTCCAGCGTATCGGCAATCCGTTCCAGCGTTTCATCCAGCACACCGGCCGCCTCACCCGCCTGAACCATGGCGACGAACAGATTGTTGAAGACCTTCGGGTGCTGTTCGAGGGCCGCACTCAGGCTGGCACCCTGCTCCACGCTGGCCCGGATCTCCCCGATGACCTTTTTCAGCGGCTTGGAAACCGTCTGTTCTTCTAGCACGTAGAGGGACCGCAGCAACGACAGGCCCGAGTTGATCATGGTCGCGAACTGGCGGCTGAAGATGGCGATTTCTTTGGGTTTGATCCTGTCGGTCAGCCCCGGGATCGAGATCTCTTTTTGTAGTCCGTCGGTTTTCTTTTCCGCCACACCGAGTGGGGTCATGCCCCGCTCCTGCAACGCGCGAATCACCGCCTCTTTGGAAGAGCCCTCGAGTTCTCCTTCGATGACTTTCCCCGACTTGGCGTCGCGGACCTTGTATGTGTACATCGATGCCATCGACTACCCCTGTAGGAGGCGCTGCATCGCCTCTTTGTCGTTGCAGCGCTCCATCGCCAATTCCTGGGTGATCTTGCCCTGCTTGGTCATTTCGGCGAGTGCCATGTCCATGGTTTGCATGCCGTACTTGCCGCCCGCCTGGATCGCCGACGGGATCTGGTGGACCTTTCCGTCTCGTACCAGGTTGCGGATGGCCGACGTTGCGATCATCACCTCGACGGCCGCCACCCGGCCCCGGCCGTCGATGGTGGGTAGCAGCTGCTGGGACAGGACTGCCTGCAGCGAGCCGGCCAGCATCACCCGCACCTGTGATTGCTGGTGGGCCGGGAACACGTCGATGATGCGCTCGATTGATTGCGGCGCGCTCTGGGTATGGAGCGTCCCGAACACGAGGTGGCCGGTCTCCGCCGCGGTCAGGGCTGCGCTGATGGTCTCCAGGTCCCTCATCTCCCCGACGAGGATGACATCGGGGTCCTGGCGCAGGATGTGCTTCAGCGCCTCGTTGAAGCCCAGCGTGTCTGTTCCCACCTCGCGCTGGTTGACGATGCTCTTCTTGTGCCTGTGGAGAAACTCGATCGGATCCTCCACCGTGATGATGTGACTGGCGCGCTCGGTGTTGATCAGATTGATGATCGATGCGAGCGACGTCGACTTACCGGAACCGGTCGGGCCCGTCACGAGCACGAGACCCCGATGGAGGTGGGCCAGCGAATTCACGGCCGTCGGCATGCCGAGCGCGTCCGGGTTCTTGATCTCGTTCGGAATCGACCGGAGCACAGCGGCCACCGAGTCACGTTGGAAGAAGACGTTGACGCGGAAACGCCCGCGCCCGGGCAGCGGATGCGATGTGTCGAGCTCGCGCGTCTCCTCGAAGCGCATGCGCTGGTCGGCCGTGAGAACCTCATACAAGATGCGCCGCAGCTCGGCAGGCATCAGCACATCGAATCCCTCCAGCGGCTTGAGCGAGCCGTGGACGCGCACCATCGGAGGTGATCCGGCTGTGAGGTGCAGGTCCGAGCCCTGCTTTTCGATCAGCTGCTCGAGAAAGTCGTTGAGATGAACTTGCTCGCTGAGGTCGGCCGTCGGCCGTTTTGGCTCCTCGTCGAGCCCGGCGAAAAACGAGTTGAGCATCTCGTCGATCCCCGCCTGGCTGGAAAGCGCCATCGTGACGGCTGAACCGCACACGGTCTCGAGGCTCGTCTGGATGTCCTTCACGTAGGGATTTGCCACTGCGACGATGACGCGCCCGTCTTCGACCTTCACGGGGATCGCATTGAAACGGTGTGCCGTGTCGGGGTCGAGGCGGGAGACGGCCTCGGGCTGCAACACCTCGCTCCGGACATCGATGTACTTCATGCCGATGCGGTCGGCGACGGTCGCCAACAGGTCCGCCGGCGACACGTGACCCTGCTGAAGGAGTATCCGCACCAGTGGAACCTGCGTCTCCTTTTCTTCGACGAAGAGGGCCTCGAGCACGTCGCGGCTCAGAAGGCGTTTGTCGACGAGTGACTCGCCGATCTGCTTGGAAACCCGATTCATGCAACCACCCGCATGATCTCTTCGATCGACGTCATGCCTTTGCGCACCTTCTCCATGCCGTCATCCCACAACTCCATCATGCCCTGCTCTTTGGCGACGACCTTGATCTCGTTGGAAGGACGGTTTTCGACCGCCATGCGCCGGATCTCGTCGCTGATCAGCATCACCTCATGCAGAGCCAGGCGACCCCGGTAGCCGTTCGAGCAATTGGAGCAGCCTTTGGGGTCGGCCGCGAAGATGGGGGTGGTGTCCAGTACAGCGATGTCGGCCTCTGACCACCGGGCTTTGACGAGCAGTTCCTTATCGGGGCTGAACTCGACCTTGCACTTCTTGCACAGGCGGCGGGCAAGGCGCTGTCCGAGAATGGCGTCGAGTGACGACGACACGAGGTATGGCTCGACCCCCATCTCGATCAAGCGGCCGATGCTGGACGGGGCGTCGTTGGTGTGCAGTGTGGACAGCACCAGGTGACCGGTCAGGGCCGCCTCGATGGCGATCTGGGCGGTCTCCTGGTCTCGAATCTCACCGACGAGGGCGATGTCGGGGTCGGACCGCAGAATCGATCGCAGCGCGGCCGCAAAGGTCAGCCCGGCCTTCTTGTTCACCTGTACCTGCGTGATGCCGGCCAGTCGGTATTCGACGGGATCTTCGGTCGTGATGATGTTGACCTCGGGTCGGTTCAACACGTTCAGGGTGGCGTACAGGGTGGTCGATTTACCCGAACCGGTCGGACCGGTGACGAGGATCGCTCCATACGGCTTGGTGTAGGCGCTCTCGAACCGTGTCAGCGTCTGGGGCAGGAAGCCGAGATCGGTGAGCTCGAGCATCACCGATGACCGGTCGAGAATACGAAGCACGACCTTTTCCCCGAACACCGACGGCAGCGTTGCCACGCGCAAGTCGACCGGGTTTCCATTCATCTTCAGCGACATGCGGCCGTCCTGGGGAACGCGCCGCTCGGCGATGTTGATGTCCGACATGATCTTCAGGCGGCTGACGAGCGCATTTGAGATGGTCTTGGGTGTCGACATCACCTCGTGCAGGACGCCGTCGACGCGGAACCGCACCCGGAGATCCTTTTCCCCCGGTTCGATGTGAATGTCGGAGGCACCTTCGTTCACGGCGCGCGTGACGATCGTGTTGACGAGCTTGACCACCGGCGCTTCGTCCACCGCCTCCTTGAGAGCAGAAAGATCCTCTTCCTCCTCGTCTTCGAAGTCGGCGAATTCGGTGACTGAGTCGTTGTAGGACGCCATGCGGGCGATGGCGGATTCGACGGCGCTGCGCGGCGCCACGCGCGGGATGATCTCCATGCCCGAGATGGCGCGAATGTCATCCATTGCCAGCACGTTGGCCGGATCGGCCATCGCCACGACCAGCTTTTCGCCTTCGAACAACACGGGAAGAGCGGCGTATCGCTTGGCGATGTTGTCTGGAATCAGCGCGGCCGCGGTGGGATCGATGGTGATGTCACCGAGGGCGATGTATTCGATGCCGATCTGCTTGGCGAGCACCTTGACGAGGTCGGTCTCATCGACAAACTCCTGATCGACGAGGATGCGCGTGAGCGACTTCCCGGTTTCACTCTGGATCCGCTGTGCTTCGTCGAGGCGCTCCTTCGAGAGCACCCCTTCTTGCACGAGCATCGACCCGAAATGACGCGATTCGGTTCTCAACCTCTCTCCTTCTGTGTCGCCCTTAGTTTCGGCGAGCACCGGGGAGGTCTTGAGAAGTGTTTACACGCCGGCGGCGGACCGCATCCGGGCCCGGGGCGCCGGTGATCCGGTCCACCACTCGAAGCTCAGTGCCGCCTGCTCGACCAGCATGTCCTGACCGGCCACCACCGCCAGCCCACGCTCGAAAGAGGCGGTGACCGCTGGGGTCGGTTGCGGGCCGTACGCCATGTCGAAGAGCCCGGTAGCTGCATCGATGACGGGGCCGGGCAGCGCCTCTGACCGCATACCGAGCGGGGTGGCGTTGACGACCACACCATCGAAACCCCGCCCCCACGGGTGACTGACGGCGTCGATTCCCAACGCGGACAGGAGCGACGAGCCAGCAGCAGGACGGCGCGAGCTGAGAGCCAACCGGCCCGTCACAAAGGGAGCCAGCGCCACCAGGGCGGCAGCTGCCGCACCGCCAGAGCCCAGGATGACCACATCATCGGTGGGCAACTCCGCCCGCTGCCAGCACACTCGAATGGCGGGGATGTCGGTCGAGATGCCGGCGAGCCTGTCGTCGGTCATCATCATGGTGTTGACCGACCGGGCGAAGGCGGCCTCGGTTGACACCACATCAGCCATCGTATGGGCCAGATGCTTGTGCGGCATGGTGACGTTCACCCCGTGCAGGTGCCCGTCCCGAACCTCATCGAGGGCCTGGACAAACCCGGCTTCATCGACGCGGCGAGCTGTGTAGGAGCCCTCGATACCGAGGTCGGCAAGCGCGGCCTCGTGCATCGAGGGAGACAGAGAGTGGTCGACCGGATCGCCCAGCAGCGCCAGGCGCATCACCTAGAAGACCCCTTCCGCCCGCGCCTTGGCCACTTTCTCGTTGTGCTCTTCGAGGGTTTCGCTGAAGCCGTGGCTGCCATCGGGGTCGACGAGTACGTAGTAGTAATACGGTGTGTCTGCCGGATCCCCGGCGGCCTCGAGCGACTTGGCGCCGGGGGCGGCGATGGGGGTGGGAGGAAGCCCCACCTCGAGATAGCTGTTGTACGGCGATGAGGATTGCTTGTCCGCATTGGTCGGGATCCCACGCTCACCTCGGGCGTAGACCAGCATCGCGTCGATCTGCAGGGGAATGCCGTCGGCGAGTCGGTTGTAGATCACGCTTCCGATGAGCGGCCGATCGGGATCGAGTTTGGCTTCAGCCTCGATGATCGAGGCGATGATCAGGGTCTCGTACGCGTTCACACCGAGTTCATCGAGCCGGGTCCAATCGGCCTGCTCGACCCGGAACTGCATCTCCGTAGCCATCTTCTGCAGGATCTGGGCCGGGGTGGCGTCTTCGAAGAACTCATAGTTGGCCGGAAACAGGAGCCCTTCCCAGTCCCGCAGGCTGCCGGGCGGCTCGGGTGAAAGCAGCGACACGACGTTTCCGCCCAACAGGGCGTTGGCGTAGTCGTCCACCGAGTGTGGGCTTTGTTCGGAGAGCGCTTGCAGGATTTCGTCAACCCACAGTCCCTCGCGCACCTTGACGGTGTATACCGCCAGCTGCTCGGGCCCCTCCTGCAGAATTGCGACCACCGCCTCCGAGCCCATTCCCGTCGTCAGCTCATACTTGCCCGCCTGCAGGGAAAAGCCGAGACCGTTGGCCTTGACATACGACTCGAACTGGCTGGCACGCTCGACGACACCGGCCTCCTCCAGGACGAGTCCGATGTCCTCGGCGGACGATCCCGACTCGATCTCGACGGTCACCGGCTGCCCGGCGGCGATCTGTTGTCCGCCTCCCCCACCGACCGCCGCCGCCAGCCGGGTGGCGCCCCAGGCGACCACGGCCAGTGCCAGCAGGCCGATGATGATCCCCAGCCAAACGGGAAAGCCCTTCGAAGGACGATCGAACTCGATCATCGCCGGTCCAGGTAGCTCTGCAAGATCAACGCGGCGGCCACACCGTCCACTTTCTGACGCCGATCACGGCGACGGACGCCGGCTTCGACCAGGGCCCGCTCGGCTATGACGGTCGTGAACCGTTCATCCTCGACGTGTACCTCCAGGCCGGTTGCGTTTGCCACCTCCCGGGCAAAGGCCTCTGCGTCGTCGGCGGCGGTTCCTCCGTGGCCGGCCAGCGAGGTCGGCATCCCGACCACCACCGACTCGACGTCGTGCTCGGCAACAGCTTTCGCAATAGCAGCGACGGCATCATCTCGTTCACACACCATGAGCGGAGAAGCTATCAGGTGGCCGGCGTCGGACAAGGCGATGCCCACCCGCTTGGCGCCATAGTCGATGCCCATGATCCTTCCCATCACGCAATCACCTCACGGGCTTTCTTGGCCATGACCTCGACGGCTTCTGCCACATCGTCGCCTCGCGGCCCTCCGGCCATCGACAACTCCGGGTCCTTGCCGCCCCCACCGCCGACCACGGCGGCGCCGGCCGACACGATGTCGGCGACCGAGGTTCCCTCCGCTACGAGATCCTTGGAGGCAAGTCCGACGAGGCTCGCCTTGCCTGCTCTATTGGTGCCGAGCAAGACGAGAGATCGACCGAGGCGGTCGCGCAGCTGGAGCGCCAGCAACCGCAAGCCGTCAGGAGCGGCCTCCGGGACCGTGACGGCCAGGACCTTGACGTCGCCGACCGTCTCGGCGGTGTCGGCCAGCGCCGCCGCCGCTTCGCTACGATGCCGGTCTTCGAACTCGGCAATCCGCTGCTCCGCCACCTTCACCCTTCCCAACAGTGAGTCGATGGCGTTCGGGAGTTCAGGAGGGGTGCTCTTCAACAGGCCGGCGCTGGCCCGCATGGTGTCGCGCAGCCGCACCATGTGCAGGTAGGCCTCGGTGCCGGTCAGGGCCTCGAACCGCCGGATGTTGGCTCCGATCGAGGACTCGGTGGCGATCAGCAGCGGGCCGACCTGTCCGGTGCTGAACGTATGGGTTCCTCCACAGAACTCGAGAGAGTATCCGCCGGCTGAAACCACCCGCACCTGATCACCGTACTTGTCGCCGAAGAACGCCACTGCCCCCATTCGCTCGGCCTCCTCCTTGGTCGCCTCCACGGTTCGAACCCGGGCGTTTTCGATGATGCGCTCGTTGGTGAGGCGCTCCACCTCGGCCAGCTCTTCGTCGTCGAGGGCGGCGTGGTGGCTGAAGTCGAACCGCAGCCGGCCGGCTTCGACCAGCGAGCCGTTCTGCCGGGCGTGATGACCGACGACGTCGCGCAGCGAGGCGTGCAGGATGTGGGTTCCTGTATGGCTTTTGCGGATCTTCTCCCGGCGGTCGTGATCGATCTCGGCATGGGCGTCCTGGCCCACCTCGACGCTTCCCCGAACCACTTGCGCCTTGTG
>JBFIPU010000012.1:0-39734 GCA_041609995.1 Acidimicrobiia bacterium | reverse complement strand
TGTGACGGGGACGGTGTCGTTGCCGGAGGGCACCGAGATGGTGATGCCGGGTGATAACACCGATATGAGTGTGGAGTTGATCAATCCGATTGCGATGGATGAGGGTCTGCGTTTTGCGATTCGTGAGGGTGGCCGCACCGTCGGCGCCGGCCGCGTCACCAAAATCAACAAGTAGAGACTGAGAGGCCATGGCCGAAGAAGCACGCAAGATCAGAATCCGCCTCAAGGCGTACGACCACACCGTGGTCGATGAGTCGGCGCGCAAAATCGCCGAAACGGTCGTGCGAACCCAGGCCAGCATCAAAGGTCCGGTCCCGCTGCCAACCGAGATCCACCGCTATTGCGTGATCCGCGGCCCGCACGTCGACAAAGACAGCCGCGAACATTTCGAGATGCGGATTCACAAGCGCCTCATCGATATTGTCGATCCGACCGCCAAGACCGTCGACTCGTTGATGCGTCTCGACCTGCCGGCCGGCGTGAATGTGGAGATCAAGCTATGAACGCCCTGCTGGGAGAGAAGCTCGGCATGACCCAGATCTTCGACGACGAGGCACGGGCCGTGCCGGTCACCGTGATCAAGCTCGGACCCTGCAAAGTCGTGCAGGTCAAGACCGAAGAGACCGACGGGTACAACGCCGTCCAGATTGCCTACCGGGAGATCCCGGCCCGCAAGCTGTCCAAGCCCGAGATCGGCCATTTGGCCAAGGCCAACGTGCCGCCGTCAAAGCACCTCGTCGAGATCCGGGTCGACGACCCTTCCGAATACTCGCCCGGGCAGGAGCTGACCGCCGGTGACGTCTTCGAAGCCGGCCAGAAAGCCGACGTTGCCGGCGTCAGCAAGGGCAAGGGTTTCTCCGGTGTCATGAAGCGTCACAACTTCAAGGGGCAGCCGGCCAGCCACGGAGCCCACCGTGTCCATCGGGCCCCCGGGTCGATCGGCGCCTGTGCCACGCCCTCGCGGGTGTTCAAGGGAACCCGCCTGCCAGGTCGCATGGGTGGGGAACGGACCACCATCCTCAACCTCGATGTGGTCGACGTCGACGCCGACAACGACCTGATCATGGTGCGGGGAGCGGTTCCGGGCAACAACGGAACGGTTGTGCTCGTGCGCCAGGCGGTGAAGGTCCATGGCTGACAAGCCTTCTGCCCCGCTGTTCTCAGACGATGGCTCGTCGAAGGGCACCGTCGATCTCGACGTGGACATCTTCGGGGTCGAGCCGAACGTGGCCGTCATGCACCAGGTTGTCACCGCTCAGCTCGCCGCCGCCCGGGCCGGCAGCCACAACACCAAGACGCGCGCCGAGGTGCGGGGCGGTGGCCGTAAGCCGTGGCGGCAAAAGGGCACGGGCCGCGCTCGCCACGGGTCGATCCGCAGCCCGATCTGGATCGGCGGGGGCGTCGCCCACGGCCCCAAGCCCCGCGACTATTCGCAACGGACACCCAAGAAGATGAAGCGCAAGGCGCTGCTCGGGGCCCTGTCCGATCGCGCCAGTGGGGGGCAGATTCGCGTGGTGGAATCGATCGGCTGGAGCACCCCCAAGACGGCCTCCGCCTCGTCGCTGCTGTCCGGTATCGACAGTGGGCGCAAGGTCCTCGTGGTGCTGGGCGCCGCCGACGAAGTCGCCAATCGATCCTTCCGCAACCTCCCGCACGTCCGCTTGACCCAACCCGGCCAGCTCAACACCTACGACGTGTTGTGGTCGGACACGCTGGTCTTCACCTCGGATGCGCTGGAGTCTCTGTCCGTCCGGGCCCGGCCGGCCGCCGAAAAACCGGCCGCCGAGCCATCGGCCACGGGAGAACGCGTCGATCAGCCCGCCGTTGAAGCACCGGCCACCCCGGACACTGCCACCGGCGATACGGCCACCGAGGAGGCGGTCATCGAGGCGGCTTCCGAAGTCCTGCCGGCCGAGGCCGATGAGGCATCGACGGATCAGGAAGCAGAAGAATGAGCCAGCGAGACGTCCTCATCCGGCCCGTGATCTCCGAGAAGGCTTACCAGACGATCGAAGACCTCAACGCCTACACGTTCGTGGTCGACCCACGGGCCAACAAGACGCAGATCAAGCAGGCGGTGCAAGACATCTTCGAGGTGAAGGTGCTGTCTGTGAACACCATCAACCGTCCCGGCAAGCGCGTACGGCGCGGCCTGGTACGCGGCAGAAAACCGAGCACCAAACGAGCGGTGGTGACCCTCGCCGAGGGTGACTCGATCGACATCTTCGAGGTCTAGCAACATGGCTATCAAGAAACACAAACCGACATCTCCCGGCCGGCGATTCCAGACGGTGTCCGATTTCGCCGAGATCACCAAATCCACGCCCGAGAAGGGCCTGCTCGACTCGAAGACACGCTCGAGTGGACGCAACAACAAGGGGAGAATCACCTCTCGCCATCGCGGCGGCGGGCACAAACAACGCTACCGCATCGTCGATTTCCGGCGCACGAAGGACGGGATTCCGGCCAAGGTGGCGGCGATCGAATACGATCCCAACCGCAACGCCCTGCTTGCTCTGCTGCATTACGTGGACGGAGAAAAGACCTACATCATCGCCCCCGTGGGGGTGAAACCGGGCGACATGCTCGAATCCGGAAGCGGAGTCGACATCCGTCCGGGCAACGCCCTTCCGCTCAGGAACATCCCGGCGGGTACCGTCGTCCACAACGTCGAGATGAAGCCGGGGGCAGGCGCCAAGCTGGGGCGGGCGGCGGGGTCGGCGATCCAATTGATGGCCAAAGAAGGTTCCCTGGCCTTGTTGCGGCTGCCCTCCGGTGAGATGCGAAACGTACCGCTGGACTGCCGGGCAACCGTCGGTCAGGTCGGTAACACCGAGGCCGAGCTCGTCAAGATCGGAAAGGCGGGCCGCAACCGGTGGAAGGGCGTTCGGCCGCAGACGCGAGGCGTCGCCATGAACCCGGTCGATCACCCGCTCGGTGGGGGAGAGGGCAAGAGCTCCGGCGGCCGCCACCCGACGAGCCCGTGGGGCAAGCCCGAGGGGCGAACGCGCAAGAAGAACAAGGCCAGCGATCAGTACATCGTTCGCCGCCGCAAGCAGAAGGGGCGAGGCTAGATGGCACGCAGTCTCAAAAAGGGCCCATTCGTCGACGAGCACCTGATGAAAAAGGTCGAGGCGATGAATGCCTCCAGCAGCAAGTCGGTCATCCGCACCTGGAGCCGGCGCTCGACCATCTTTCCCGAGATGGTCGGTCACACGATCGCCGTCCACGACGGACGCAAGCACGTGCCCGTGTATATCACCGAGTCCATGGTGGGGCACAAGCTGGGGGAGTTCGCCCCGACTCGCACCTTCCGCAGCCACACCGGGACAGCCAAGCGATGAAAGTCAATGCCCGAGCCAAGCATGTGCGCATGTCGCCTTTCAAGGTCCGGCGGGTGTTGGACCTCATCCGCGGTCTGCCGGTTTCGGAGGCAGAGGTGATTCTCGCGTTCACGAACCGTCGCGCCACGGAGCCCGTCAGCAAGGTCCTGCACTCGGCTGTGGCGAACGCCGAGCACAACCATTCCATTGACAAAGACGAGCTGGTGATCGCCGAGTGCTATGCGGACGAGGGTCCCACCATGCGCCGCTTCAAACCGCGTGCGCGGGGCCGGGCGACCCGGATCGACAAACGGACGAGCCACATCACGATCGTGGTGTCGGACGAGATCCCAGAAAGGACAGGCGCCTGATGGGTCAGAAGACGCATCCGTACGGATTCCGGCTCGGGGTGGTGACCGACTGGAAGTCGCGCTGGTACGAGGACGAAAAATACGCCGACATGGTCAACGAGGATGCCACCATCCGCAAGTGGCTGCGGCGCGAGCTCGAGCGGGGACACGTTTCGCGAATCGATATCGAGCGCATCCGTGAGAAGATCCAGGTCGACATCTATACCGCGCGTCCCGGTGTCGTCATCGGGCGCCGCGGCGTCGAGGCGGACCGCCTGCGGGCGGGCCTCGAGCAGATAACGGGTGTGCCGGTCAAGCTCAACATCATCGAGGTCAAGGACGCCGAGACCGACGCAACATTGCTGGCTCGCGGGATCGCCGATCAGCTGCAAGGCCGCATGTCGTTCCGGCGGGCTATGAAGCGGGCTGTGCAGACGGCCATGAAAGCGGGCGCACAGGGCGTTCGGGTCGAATGCAGCGGACGTTTGGGCGGGGCCGATATGGGTCGTCGCGAGTGGTATCGCGAGGGCCGGGTCCCGCTGCACACCTTGCGGGCCGACGTCGACTATGGCGAGGTCACCGCCCGCACCACCGTCGGTGCCATCGGCGTCAAGGTATGGGTGTACAAAGGCGACATCATCCCTTCGCTGGCCCGGACCCGCGAGAAGATCACCGCCGAGGCCGAAATGGCAGCGGGCCGGAGCGCACCTGTGAAGGCCCGGGCCGAGGAGGCAGCCGGCGAAGACCGCTCCAGCCGACTCATCGAAGCCGGTGGCGGCAAGCGGCTCGTAGAGGCCGGTGGTGGCAAGCGTCGCGAGGCCGTGCCCGCCACCGACATGGATGACGTGGACGAGCCGGCGACGCCGGACGCCACCGCCGAGGAGTCTCCGGCTACAGAGACGCCTGCCGCAGAGGCGCCTGCCGCAGAGGCTCCTGCCGAGGAAACTCCGGTTGCCGAGCCCGCCATCGAGGAGGCTCCGGTTGCCGAGCCTGCCGTGGAGGAAGTTACAGCGGGCGTCGAGCCGGTTTCGGAGGGTGCCCCGGAGTCACCGGCCGAGAATGCCGGTGCCGAGGTTCCGGTCGTGGAGGAAGAGGCCGAGGAAGCCGGCACCGCCGATGAGCCGCTTGGCGAAGCCGACGTCGCCGCGCCCGCCGATGATGAAACGGACGGCAGCTGATGTTGATGCCAAAGCGCACCAAGCACCGTAAGGCCCACCGCGGTCGCCGGCGCGGGCTGACCAAAGGCGGCGCCCGGGTCAATTTCGGCGACTATGGATTGCAGGCCACCACCCACGGCTGGATCACCTCGAGACAGATCGAGGCGGCCCGTATCGCCATGACCCGCCACATCAAGCGAGGCGGAAAGGTCTGGATCAACATCTTCCCTGACAAGCCCGTCACCGCCAAGCCGGCGGAGACCCGCATGGGGAGCGGAAAAGGCAACCCGGAGTTCTGGGTCTCCGTCGTCAAACCCGGTCGGGTCATGTTCGAGCTCTCCGGGGTCGACGAAGATCTGGCCCGCGAGGCGATCAGGCTGGCCGGTCACAAGCTTCCGGTGCGAACCAAGTTCGTGAAACGGGAGGACTTCTGATGGAAACCGGCAAGTTGCGCGCCATGAGTCATGCCGACCTCCGCCAGGAGTACGACGAGGCGAAGGAAGAGCTGTTCAACCTGCGCTTCCAGCTGGCCACCAATCAGCTGGACAACACCGCCCAGATCGGTCAGGTCAAAAAGAACATCGCCCGTATCGCGACGATCATACGCGAGCAAGAGATCGCGGCCTGGAAAGCGACCCGGGCCGCCGAGGAGAAGCCACATGAGTGACGAGACTCGTAACCGGCGCAAAGTCCGCCAGGGGATCGTCGTGTCCGACAGTCGCGACAAAACGATCACGGTCGAGGTTCGCGACGCCGTCGTCCACCCCAAGTACCACAAGACCGTCGGTCGCCGGACCCGACTCCACGTGCACGATGAGACCAACGATGCCCGCCGGGGCGACACGGTGCGAGTCACTGAAACCCGGCCTCTTTCCAAGACCAAGCGGTGGCGGCTCGAGTCGATCGTCGAGCGGGCCCGCTAGGAATTGCCGAGAAGGAACAGAGATGATTCAACAGGAGACGCGACTCAAGGTTGCCGACAACACCGGCGCACGCGAGGTGCTGTGTATCCGCGTTCTGGGTGGCTCCCGGCGGCGCTACGCCCGCGTCGGAGACGTGATCGTGGCGACGATCAAGGAGGCCAATCCGGGTGGGTCGGTCAAGCGCGGCGAGGTCGTCAAGGCAGTCGTCGTGCGCACCAAGAAGGAGAACCGCCGGCCCGACGGCACCTACATCCGCTTCGATGAAAACGCGTGCGTCTTGATCAACGACCAGCGGGCTCCCCGGGGTACCCGCATCTTCGGACCCGTTGCCCGCGAGCTCCGCGATGCCAAGTTCATGCGGATCGTCTCGCTCGCCCCGGAGGTGTTGTGATGGCCAAGCTTCGCAAGGGCGACGTGGTCCAGGTCATTGCCGGCAAGGATGTCGGAAAGAGCGGAATGATCACCCACGTCATCCCTGAGACCGGGCGCGTGGTCGTCGAGGGCGTGAATGTCGCCAAGAAACACCGCAAGCCCCGGAGCCAGGAGGACCCGGGCGGGATCATGGATCGCGACATGCCGCTGGATGCCTCCAACGTCATGCTGCTGTGTAAGAAATGTGATCGCCCGGTTCGCGTGGGATTCGAGATCAAAGACGGTGAGAAGATCCGGGTGTGTGCCCGGTGTGGGAAAGAGTTATGAAGCCGCGACTGCAAGAGAGATATGAAAGCGAAATCGCCGCACAGCTCAAGGAACAGCTTGGGCTGGACAACGTGATGACCGTTCCGCGCCTGTCGAAGATCACGGTCAACATGGGCCTGGGGGACGCCGTGGGTGACAGCAAGGTGGTGGACGGAGCCATCAATGACCTGCGGGTCATCACCGGCCAGCACCCGAAAATCAACCGTGCACGCAAGTCGATCGCAAGCTACAAGTTGCGGGAGGGCATGCCCATCGGCGTGTCCGTCACGTTGCGAGGCGCCCGCATGTGGGAGTTCTATGACCGCCTGGTGTCGCTCGCCATACCCCGTATCCGAGATTTTCGGGGTCTGAACCCGCGATCGTTCGATGGGCACGGCAACTACACCTTTGGGGTCACCGAGCAGCTCATCTTCCCCGAGATCGACTACGACGAGGTTCAGAAGATCAAAGGGATGGACATCACGATCGGAACCACGGCAACCGACGACGCCGGCGGCAAGGCGCTGCTCGACGCGCTCGGGTTCCCATTCCGGCGACAGGAGGCGACCGTCTGATGGCAAAGAAATCACTGATTGCCAAGCAAAAGCGCCCGCCCAAGTACAAGGTGCGGGGCTACAACCGGTGCCGTCAATGCGGACGACCGAGGGCCTACCTGCGCAAGTTCGGGATGTGCCGCATCTGTGTTCGCGAGCTGGCCTTGAAGGGCGAGCTGCCCGGAGTGAGGAAGGCATCGTGGTGACGGATCCTGTAGCCGACATGCTCACCCGGATCCGCAACGCCAACCGGGTGTTCCACCATGAGGTGGCGATGCCGTCTTCGAAGCTCAAGGCCGAGATCGCAAAGATTCTGACGGCCGAAGGGTTTCTCGAGGGCTTCGAGGTCGTTCCGGCCAACGCCGGGAAGGAGTTGCGGCTGTCGCTCAAGTATGCGCCTGGCCGTCAGCGCGTGATTTCGGGCGTACGCCGGGTTTCCAAGCCGGGGCGCCGCGTTTATCGCGGTGCCTCCGACCTCCCCCGGGTCCAGGGCGGCCTCGGAATCGCCGTGGTGTCCACGTCCCAGGGCGTGCTCGCCGACCGGGACGCCCGACGCCGCAAGCTGGGCGGCGAAGTGATCTGTGAGGTGTGGTGATGAGCAGAATCGGAAAACAACCAATCGAGATGCCGAGCGGGGTCGAGGTGACCATCGACGGATCACACGTGGTGGTCAAAGGGTCCAAAGGGACACTGGAACGAACCTTCCCGGAAGAAGTCAAGATCGCGGTGGACGATGGAACGGCACGAGTCGAGCGCATCAACGATGAGCGGCGCTCGCGCGCCATGCACGGGCTGTCACGAGCGCTGCTGGCGAACATGATCACCGGCGTCGTCGACGGATATCGCAAAGAGCTCGAACTGCATGGTGTCGGTTACCGCGCCGCTTTGAGGGGCAACACGATCGAGCTGAGCGTCGGGTTCTCCCATACGGTCAGCGTCGAAGCCCCGGAAGGTATCTCCTTCGAGGTGCCCGATCCGACGAGGATCATCGTCAGCGGCATCGACAAACAGCACGTGGGTCAGGTTTCGGCCGACATCCGCAAGATCCGTCCGCCCGAGCCCTATAAGGGAAAGGGCATCCGCTACGCAGGTGAACGCATCGTGCGCAAGGCCGGCAAGGCGGGCGTGGCGGCCGGTTGAGGAGCAAGAGATGAGCAAGATGAACCGAACCGCAGCGAGAAAGCGTCGCCACATCCGTGTGCGCAAGAAGGTGCGCGGGGCAGCCGATCGCCCGCGCCTGGCCGTATACCGCTCCAACCGCTACATCTACGCCCAGATCATCGACGACGACCAAGGCCGCACGCTCGCCGCCGCCTCCTCGCTGGAGTCCGGGCTCAAGAACCGGACCCTCACTCGCGAGACGGCGGCCGAGGTGGGCAAGCTGATCGCCGAGCGTGCGCGAGCTGCCGGGGTCGAGTCGATTGTTTTCGATCGGGGAGGCAACCCGTACCACGGCCGGGTCCAAGCCCTGGCCGAAGCCGCCCGCGACGGAGGGCTGAAGTTCTGATGAGGAGGCAACAGTGAGCCAGCGAGGCGGACAAGGCCGCGATCGGAACGAATCCGGTTTCGACGAGCGGGTGATCTACATCAACCGGGTCGCCAAAGTCGTCAAGGGCGGCCGGCGCTTCTCGTTCACCGCGCTCGTGGCCGTCGGCGACAACCGCGGACGGGTGGGGCTCGGCTATGGCAAGGCCAAGGAGGTGCCGGCGGCGATCCAGAAGGGGATTGAGATCGCTCGGCGCGAGATGTTCGACGTTCCGATGGCGGGTGGCAGCATCGTCCACGAGATCGTCGGCCGACATGGTGCCTCGCGGGTGCTTCTCAAGCCGGCCGCTCCCGGTACCGGTGTCATCGCCGGCGGCGCCGTGCGCGCCATCCTCGAGGCCGCCGGGATCCGGGACGTTCTCGCCAAGTCGCTCGGTTCTCCCACGCACATCAACACCGCCCAGGCCACCATCGACGGGCTCAAGGGCCAGCGGCGTCCCGACGAGGTGGCGGCCCTGCGCGGGAAGTCGGTCGACGAGATCATCCCGCCGGCGTTGCTGGCCTCCTACCGTTCAGCCGAGATGGTCCGGGCGACCAAGACCGAATCGAGTTAGACGACCATGGCCGATAAGCTCAGAATCACGATGGTCCGATCGCTGATCGGGCAGAAGCCGAAAGCGCGCGCCACCATGCGCAGCCTCGGATTGCGAAAAATCCGCCAAAGCGTGGAGCGACCCGATGATGCTCAGACGCGTGGCATGGTCCACCGGGTGCGTCACCTCGTGGATGTCGAGGAGATCTAGATGGAACTGCATGACCTGAAACCGGCTCCAGGATCCAAAAAGCGAAAGGTCCGCGTCGGGCGCGGCGAGGGCGGCCGCCGGGGCAAAACCGCCGGCCGCGGCACGAAAGGCAGCCTCGCCCGCGGCAAGATCCGCGTCGGCTTCGAGGGTGGTCAGATCCCCTTGAGTCGGCGGGTCCCGAAGCTGCGCGGCTTCGTCAACCCCAACAAGGAGTACTTCGCCTTGATCAACGTCGAGGGCTTGAACGAGTTTCCGGCCGGTGCGTCAGTGGGCCCGGATGAGCTTCGGGCGAGAGGGATGATCAAGAAACGCGGCCGGGTCAAGGTGCTGGGCAACGGGGACCTTCTCACTCCGCTCACGGTTCGGGCCCATGCCTTTTCGGTCGGAGCGGTCGAGAAGATCGAATCGGCCGGCGGAACCGTAGAAGTGATCGACTGAGCATGCTGTCGGTCTACCGAAACATGTTCAAGGTTCCGGACCTCCGGAACAAGATCGTATTCACCCTGTTCATCGTCCTGCTCTATCGGGTGGGCGCCGCCATCCCGTCGCCAGGCGTCGATGCCGAGGCGGTGCGGGCGATCACCGAGGGTGGAGCCCAAAACGGGATCATCGGCCTCCTGTCGCTCTTTTCCGGAGGGGCGCTCGAGCAGCTTTCGGTATTTGCACTCGGTGTCATTCCCTACATCACGGCGTCGATCATCATGCAGCTGCTGACCGGCGTGATCCCGCGCCTACAGAAGATGCAGGAAGAGGGCGAGGGTCAGCGCATCACGCAATGGACGCGCTATGCCACGGTCGTGCTGGCCGTGCTCCAGGCGTTCGGCTTCACGTTCTTGTTCCGTAACGGCAGCCTGACCGGCGGCATCAATCCGATCGCCAATGACAATGCCGGGACGATTCTCCTCGTCGTCGTCACGATGACAGCGGGCACGGCGCTGGTGATGTGGCTGGCAGAGTTGATCACCCAGCGCGGGGTGGGTAACGGCATGTCGCTACTCATTTTCATCAACATCGTGTCAGCGCTCCCGGGTCAGTTCGGCATCGCCCGCCAAACCAGCAGCTCGATCTGGATCTTCGTACTCCTCGTGATCATCGTGCTGCTGATGGTTGTGGGCATCATCTACGTGGAGCAGGGCCAGCGCCGGATTCCGATCCGGTTTGCCAAGCGTGTGCGGGGGCGGCGGGTGATGGGAGGCAATACCACCTATATCCCCCTCAAAGTCAACAACGCCGGGGTCATCCCCGTCATCTTCGCCGTCTCGGTGCTGGCCTTCCCTGCCATCCTCGTCACGGTCGTTCCCTCCGATTCCTCCTTCTGGGTCTCGATCCGCAACTTCATCAACGACTTCTCCGCCGCCGGCAGCACGGGGATCGGCCACACCGGGGCGCTCGTCTCGACCGGGATGCAGGTGCTCTACATTGCGATCCTGTTTCTCCTCGTCGTGTTCTTCACCTACTTCTATACCGCTCTGCAATTCGATCCGACCAAGCAGGCCGAACAGGTCCAGCGCCAGGGTGGCTACATCCAGGGAATCCGTCCCGGGCGGCCGACCGCCGAGCACCTCGAGAAGGTCATCTCGCGAATCACGTTGCCGGGTGCCGTCTTCCTGGGCGTGATCGCCATTCTCCCGGCGGTACTGTCGGCTGTGTTCAACATCCAATTCGGCTTCGGGGGCACGTCGATCCTGATCGTCGTCGGTGTGGCACTCGAGACCATGAAGCAGGTCGAGAGCCAGCTGATGATGCGCGATTACGACGGGTTCCTCGCCTAGCGATGGGGCGCCGTCTCGTTTTCCTCGGGCCTCCCGGGGCCGGCAAAGGCACCCAGGCCCAGCAAGTCGCCCAGCTGCTGGGCGTCCCCCACATCTCGACCGGCGATATGCTCCGCCAGGCGGTGGCCGATGAGACGGAGCTGGGCAAACAGGCCAAATCGCTCATGGATGCCGGGGAGCTCGTTCCTGACGACCTCGTCACGGCCATGGTGATCGAGCGGCTCGGACAGGACGACGCTGCCTGTGGCTACCTGCTCGACGGCTACCCGCGCAACGCCGCTCAGGCCGACGCGTTGTCCGGAGCGCTCGGGGATGACGTCATCGACCGGGCCGTTGCGGTTGACGTCGACACCGATGAGCTCGTCCGCCGGATTCTCCAACGTGCCGAAGAGCAGAGCCGGGCAGACGACACGGAAGAGGTGGTCAGGAACCGGCTCGACGTCTACGAGTCCGAGACCGCTCCGCTCATCGACTACTACCGCGATCGCGATCTGCTGTCGAGCGTCGATGGGATCGGAACAGTCGACGAGGTGTTCCACCGGATCGTCCAAGCTCTCACCTGACCTCATGATCACCGTCAAGAACGCAACCGGCTTCGCCAAGATGGCGGTAGCCGGAAAAGCCGTAAAAGCGATTCACGAGGCCATTCGAGAAACGGCCAAGCCGGGTGTGACGACCAAGGAGCTCGATGTCATCGCGGCTGATGTCATCGCGGCGCACGGCTGCACCAGCAACTTCCTCAACTACCAGGGTATGGGGGCGGCGGTCCCCTTCCCCGGGGTGATCTGCGCATCGCCCAACGAGGTGATCGTGCACGGCATCCCTGGCGATTACCGGCTGAAGGAGGGCGACGTCCTTTCCGTTGATGCCGGGGCGATCTACGAGGGCTACCACGGCGACGCCGCTTTCACGATGGCCATCGGCGACGTGCCGGAGCGGGTGCGAGAGCTGATCGAGGTCACCGAACAATCGATGTGGGCCGGAATCGAGCAGGTCAAGGCGGGCAACAAGACAGGCGACATCGGCCATGCCGTCCAGACCGTCGTGGAGGCGGCCGGCTTCTCGGTCGTGACCGAATACGTCGGGCACGGCATCGGCACCGCCATGCACGAGCCTCCTCAGGTGCCCAACTACGGCGAACCGGGTACCGGAGTTCGGTTGAAGGAGGGGTACGCGATCTGTGTGGAGCCGATGGTCAACATCGGCGAGTGGAAGACCAAGCTGCTCGACGACGGCTGGACCATCGTCACCGCCGACGGCTCCTTGTCTGCCCATTTCGAGCACACGGTCGCCCTCACCGCCGATGGGCCCAAGGTGTTGACTGCGTGATCCGGGGCGTGGAGCGGCTCACCTGACGAAAAACGACTGATTGCAGATTCTGGGGATTCGGCGCTATACTTGCCGTTCGGCCCGAACCGGGTTTGGTTTACGGTGGCCAAAAGTCCTAGCAGACGGGCTAGCAATGGGATCCGCAGGCTTCTCTTGAAGACGCGCTGAAGACCCATTGCAGGCCCACTGAAGACCCTTGAAGACAGGTTGAGAGTCGCACGAAGCACGAGGTTGAGTGGCGCGTAAAGATGATGTAATCGAAATCGAGGGGACGATTCAGGAAACGTTGCCCAATGCGATGTTTCGCGTCAAGCTCGACAACGATCACGAAGTTCTCGCCACGATCTCGGGCAAGATGCGGATGTATTACATCAAGATCTTGACCGGGGATCGGGTTCGCCTGGAATTGTCACCGTACGACCTCTCGCGGGGCCGCATCACGTATCGCTACAAATAGAGCCCATGAAAGTCCGTCCTTCCGTCAAGAAGATGTGTGAACGGTGCCGTGTCATACGGCGGCATGGCCGCGTCTGGGTCATCTGTAGCAATCCCCGACACAAGCAAAGGCAAGGTTGAGTGTGGCTCGAATCGCTGGCGTAGACCTCCCGAGGGACAAGCAGATCCTGACGGCGTTGACCTACATCTATGGCGTCGGCAAGACGTCGGCCTCGCTGATCTGTCAGGAGGCGAAGGTCGACCCGGCCACTCGGACGCGGGAGTTGTCCGACGATGAGGTGACCCGAATCCGCCGCACGATCGAGAACTCGTACCGGGTCGAGGGTGACTTGCGGCGCGTGGTACAGCAGAACATCAAGCGCAAGATCGACATCGGTTCCTACCAGGGTCTCCGGCATCGCCGGGGGCTGCCTGTGCGGGGCCAGCGCACGCACACCAATGCCCGCACCCGCAAGGGCCGCCGGGCCCCGATCGCCGGCAAGAAGAAGGTATCCAAGTGATGGCCGACGAGTCCCAGTTCGAAACCACCTCTGAAGAGGGCGCTGCGTCGGCAACCCAGGCACCGCCGGTCGAATCGAGCCCACCGCCTTCGGCCCCGGACGTGGAATCCGACCCGGGTGCCCTCGAGGGAGCGATGGCCGGTGAAGGAGCCCAACTGCCACCCGCCACCAGGCAGCGTCGTGGTCGTGAACGCAAGATCATCACCCATGCCCAGGCCCACATTCGCGCCACCTTCAACAATACGATCATCACCATCGCCGACCTGGCCGGCAACACCATCTTCTGGACCTCCAGCGGCACCGTGGGGTTCAAGGGCTCCCGCAAGTCGACACCGTATGCGGCCCAGGTGGCCGCCGAACAGGCTGCCCGCAAGGCCGGCGAATTCGGTATTCGCAAGCTCGACGTGATTGTCAGAGGATCGGGCTCTGGTCGGGAGACCGCCATCCGCACACTGCAGTCGATGGGGCTGGAGGTGACCGGGATCAAGGACGTGACCCCGATCCCCCACAACGGGTGTCGGCCCAAGAAGCGGAGGCACCGCTGATGGCTCGTTACCTCGGACCAACCTGCAAACCGTGCCGCCGAGCGCGGGTACAGCTGTGCCAGTCGAAGAACTGTGCGACCAACAAGAAGCCGTATCCACCCGGGGAGCATGGCCGCGGGCGCACGCGCGAGACCGAGTATCTGATCCAGCTTCGTGAAAAGCAGAAGCTTCGGTACATGTACGGCGTGCTCGAACGCCAATTCCGGCGCTACTACCAGGAAGCCAACCGCCAGACCGGTATCACCGGCGAGAACCTCCTTCGCCTCCTCGAGTTGCGTCTCGACAACATCGTGTACCGGTCCGGGCTGGCCAACACGCGGCCCCAGGCGCGTCAGCTCGTGAACCACAGCCACTTCGAGGTCAACGGCAAGAAGGTGAACATCCCCAGCTACCAGGTGCGCGCCGGGGACGTCATCACGCTCAGGGAACGGAGCAAGAACCTGATCGTGGTGCAGCATTCCATCGACACCGGGGGAGATCGCGTCATCCCCGAGTGGCTGACCGTTGACAAGGACGCCAAGAAGGTCACCGTCAACGAGCTTCCCAACCGGGCTCAGATCGATACCCAGATTCAAGAACAGCTCATCGTTGAGCTGTACTCCAAGTAGAAACCAAAAGGAGCTCCCGTGCTCATTGTCCAGCGCCCCCAAATTGAAGAATCGACGGTTGCCGAGAACCGTTCCCGATTCATCGTTGAGCCGCTCGAGCCAGGCTTCGGCCACACCATGGGCAACACCATGCGCCGGACCCTGTTGTCCCGCATCCCGGGCGCGGCCATCACGAATGTGCGAATCGAAGGCGTCGTGCACGAGTACACCACCATCGACGGGGTCAAGGAGGATGCGGTCGACATCATCCTCAACCTGAAGCAAGTGGTGCTCACCACCGAGTTCGAAGAGCCCCAGACCCTTTTCCTGTCCGCCAGCAAGACGGGCGAGGTGACCGCCGGCGATTTCAAACTGCCGGCCGGTGTCGAGATCATCAATCCCGACCAGGTGATCGCGACGCTGTCGGCATCCGGCAAGCTGGAGATGGAGGTCACCGTCGAACGAGGGGTCGGCTACCGCTCGGCCGAGCGCAACAAGTCCAGCGACACGATCGGGATCATCCCGATAGATTCGATCTTTTCTCCGGTTCGCAACGTGAGCTACGAGGTGGAGAACACCCAGGTTGGGCAGATGACGAACTTCGATCGTCTCGTCCTCGACGTCGAAACGGACGGGTCGCTGGAGCCCTCCGAGGCCATTTCTTCGGCCGGCAAGACGCTGCGTGAGCTGCTGGGGCTGTTCGCCGACGTCGGTGAGGGCATGGGCCAGGGCCTGGAACTGGGCGATGTCGTCGTGGGAGATTCGGTGAGCCCCGATCTCGATTTGCCGATCGAGGCGCTCGACCTGTCCGAGCGGCCCCGCAACTGCTTACGTCGGGCCCAGGTCAAGACGGTTGGCGAGCTCGTGCAGATGACCGAAGACGATTTGCTCAACATCACGAACTTCGGTCAGAAGAGCCTGGAAGAGGTGACCCTCAAGCTGGACGAGCTGGGCCTGTCGTTGACGATGTCCAAGGACACCGACACCGAGCACGCCGATGCCCCGGCCTAAGAAAGGCCCCCGTCTCGGGGGCAGCCCCCAGCACCAGAAGTTGATTCTGCGAAACCTGGCTGCCGATCTGTTCTTCTACGGCAAAGTCGAGACAACAGTGGCCAAGGCCAAGCTGGTACGGCCCTACGCAGAAAAGCTCCTGACGAAGGCCCGCACGGGGACCCTGCACAACCGGCGGCAGGTCATCGCCGAGATCGGGGACCTGGAGGTCGTCACCAAGCTCTTCGACGACGTGGCACCACGCTACGTCGACCGCAACGGTGGCTACACCCGCATCGTCAAAATGGGCCCCCGCCGGGGTGACGGTGCCGAGATGGCTGTCATCGAGCTCGTCTAGCTCGCCCGGCGGCGGGTAACACCAGGCCTGGCCCCGGCTAGCCTGGCGCCGATGGGAGAAGTCATTCGCACCACCGTCGACACCGCGTTGCTCAAACGCGAGCCGTTCCAGCGGATGGTGTTCGCCGGTACCGCCACGGCCGACGCGTACATCGTGGTGTTCGTGGTGTCGGTGCTCATCCCGCTGCTGTTCGTTCTCGACCTCGTTGGCCTGGATCCCCTCAACTGGCTCTCGTGGATCGTGGCCCTGATCGCCGGTGCTGCCAACGCCGGATTTCGCTGGCTCATCGCCGCCGGGTTGTTCTGGTACGTCTCCACCAACATGCTCGACGGGGGAGGCCGCTACCACGCCGGCTTGCCGGTCGTGGGCTTCGCGCACACCCCCTTGCTCCTCATTCCCTTCATCACCCGCTTCACGGCGCTGTCCTCGCCGGTGCTCGTGTACCTGGTCCCGGCCGCCTGGGGCATCCTCATCATGTCGGTAGGAGCCCAGGCGGTTTACGATGTCCCGCGGGAGAAGGCGATGCTGGCCGGCCTGGCCGGGGCGTTCGGCTACTTCCTGGCGCTGGTCATCTTCCGGATCTAGGTGGCGACCTACCGAATCGACCTCGCATACGACGGATCAGGGTTCCACGGTTACGCCAAACAGCACGATGTGAGGACCGTGCAGGGTGAGCTGGAAGCCGCCCTCACCCGCATCATCGGTCCGGCTGTCACCAGGGTCGCCGGGCGCACCGACCGGGGAGTGCACGCCCTCGGACAGGTGGTGAGCTTCGAAACCGACTCGGACGTGGACATCACCAGGATGGTGAAGTCACTCAATGCGCTGCTGGGGCCGGAAATCGCTGTCACATCCCTGGTACGGGCCGACAATGGTTTCGACGCTCGCAAAGATGCCGTCTCCCGGCGTTATCGCTACGAGATTCTGAACCGGACGACACCCGATCCGTTCCGGCGCATGTCCACCTGGCATCTGCATCACCGCCTCGACGTCGATGAGATGAACCGGGCGGCTCAGCTGTTCCTGGGCGAAGTCGACTTCTCGGCGTTCTGTCGGGACGACGCCGGCAAGTCTCGCAAGCGCCATGTCACCGAAGCGCGCTGGGTTCGCGAACCCGACGACATCATCTCATTCGAGATCGCGGCCAACGCCTTCTGTCACCAGATGGTTCGCTCGCTGGTGGCGATCTGCGTCGAGGTGGGCAAAGGCAACCGCAGAGTGGATGATGTGGCCCGGGCACTGGCGGGGCGGGATCGCAACCTGGCGGCCGGCGTGGCGCCCCCGCATGGATTGAAGCTGACGGCGGTCGAATATGAAGGCCGGCGTTGGCACCCGTGAACGCCGTGACTAGAATGGCGCCGGTTCCAATCGGAACGAGTCGGCGCGAATCCCGTACACCGATTCCGGATTCGCGGTCGCCATCAACGTGATCAGAGGCAGATATGCAACGCACCCATGTTCCCAAGAAGGATGACATCCAGCGAGCCTGGTATGTCGTTGATGCCTCCGATCTGCCGTTGGGGAGGCTCGCCTCCGAGGTGGCGAAGGTGTTGCGGGGCAAACACAAGCCGTCATTCACCCCCCACCTCGATGTCGGCGACAACGTGATCGTCGTCAACGCCGCCAACGTGAAAGTGACCTCCAAGAAGTCCGAGGAGAAGATCTACTACCGGCATTCCGGATATCCGGGCGGGATCAAGGCCGAATCCTTCGAGGCGTTGATCGAGCGCCGGCCCGAGGCGGTGGTGGAGCGGGCCGTCAAAGGGATGCTGCCCAAGAATCGGCTTGGGCGCGCCGTCTATCGCAAGCTCCACGTTTACGCGGGTCCCGACCATCCCCATGCCTCCCAGAAGCCCGAGAAGCTCGAGCTCGATATCAAGAAGGTGGATTAGCCAATGGCCGAAACCCTCACACAGACGACCGGTAGGCGCAAGACGTCGGTCGCACGCGTGCGCTTCTACGACGGAGCGGGCAACATCAGCATCAATGGCCGCAGTCTCGACGAGTACTTCCCGATGACCGGTCATCGCAGCCGGCTGATGGAGCCGCTGAAGGTCACGGAGTCCGAAGGCTCCTACGACATCAAGGTCAAGGTGGAGGGCGGCGGTACCACTGGACAGGTCGACGCCATCCGGCTCGGCATCGCCCGGAGCTTGATCGAGCTGGACCCCGACCTGCGCCCAGTTCTCAAGAAGGGCGGATACCTGACCCGCGACGACCGGCGGGTGGAGCCCAAGAGGTACGGCCTGCGCAAAGCGCGGCGGGCGCCTCAATTCACGAAGCGGTAAGTGTCTCTCCTCGATTCGGGATCCCGCCTCTTCGGCACTGACGGCATTCGTGGACGCTCACCCGAAGACCTGACGGCGGAGCTGGCCACCGCTCTCGCCCGCGCCGCCGGCGAGGGCAGGGAGGGCACCGTGCTGATCGGGCGCGACACCCGGCGCTCAGGCGACATGCTGGTCGCGGCCCTCACGGCCGGGTTCACCGCCGCCGGGCTCGATGTCCACGACCTGGGCATCGTTCCCACGGCCGCCGTCGCCTACCTCGCCCGGGAATCGCGGGCGACGTTCGGTATCGTCGTGAGCGCCTCCCACAACCCGGCAGAGGACAACGGCATCAAGTTCTTCGGTGGTGATGGCGCCAAGCTGAGTGATCGTCTGGAGGAGGAGATCGAGACCCGGCTGCGGCAGGGTCCTCCCTGGTCCAGGCCGCCGGGTGGTCTGGGAATCCGCATTGTGGACGGCGAGGCGCGATCCCGATATGTGGCCTGGCTGGCGAGCCAGGCTCGCTTCTCTCACCGTGGGCTGGAAGTCGCCATCGACTGCGCCAACGGTGCGAGTTTTCAGGCTGCCCCGGAGCTGCTCACGAAACTGGGTGCCGACGTGTTCGTGACCGGTGACGCCCCCGACGGCAACAACATCAATCGAGAATGCGGCGCCACGTATCCACAAGCGCTGGCGGAGATCGCCGGCGGCCGCCTCGGGCTCTGTTTCGACGGTGACGCGGACCGTCTCATTGCGATAGACGAGGACGGCGTCATCGCCAATGGAGATGTGATCATGGCGGTGATCGCATCGTATCTGAAGGCCGAGGGGCGCCTCAAGCACGACCTGGTCGTGAGCACCGTCATGGCGAACCTCGGGTTCATGCATGCCATGCGACGGGAGGGTATCGACGTCATCGCCACCGCGGTGGGCGACCGGTACGTGTCCGAGGCGATGCAGGAGCATGATGCTGTGCTGGGGGGTGAGCAGTCGGGCCACGTGATCTTCTCGAACATCTCTCAGACAGGCGACGGTCTCCTCACCGCCATCCAGCTGCTGGACGTCATGGCAGCCAGCGGCAAGCCGCTCACCGAGCTGCGCTCGATCATGACCGAGTATCCCCAGGTACTGAGGAACGTGCGCGTAGAGAACAAGGACAAGCTCGATCTGGCGGAGTCGCTCTGGGCCGGAGTCGATGACGCCGAGCGCGAATTGGGCGATTTGGGCCGGATTCTCGTACGCCCGTCAGGGACCGAACCGCTGGTGCGCGTGATGGTCGAGGCCCCCGAGGCGCATCAGGCGGCGGCGATCGCCGATCGGCTGGCCGAGGTGGTTCGCTCCGAGCTCGGTTAGGCCGTCCTCCAAAGCCGCTCTCGGGCCCGCCACATCCCTACCGTTACGGTTCGATGGGGACACGAGTATTCCGACCGCTGGCGACCGGAGAGGCCCTCGATGTCGCCGTCAATGTCACGAAGGGAGCGATTGGTGCGCTTGCCCCGCTGTCGGTGGCGGCGGTGGGCATGGCCGGGCTCGCCATCTACGCATTCTCCTCGTTGGCCGGGTGGGCTCGCCTGACAGCAGTTCTCGCGTTCCTCGTCGTGCCGGTGGCGATGCTGGCCATGGCGGTGATCGGAGTGGGCACGTATTTCGGGCGGTCGATCACCCTGCAAGCGGGGTTGCGACGTTCGGTGCGACCGGTCCTGCTGCTTCTCGGTCTCGCCGTATTCGGAACGATGATGCTCGGCTTCGTGTTCGGCGTCGTCGGGGGTCTGGTCGTTCTGGCTGTTGTCGGGATTTCGGTGCCCATCATGGCCGAGGAGGAGCTGGGGCTGGCCGACACGATGAACCGGACGTGGAGACTGAGCAAAGGTCGGCGGATGTCGGTGTTCGGGTTCTTTTCCTGGTTTCTCCTCATTCTCGGTGTGCTGGCGATCGCGGTCTGGGTCACGTCGTTCGGGTTGGAGAGGCTCGGGATCGAGGTGAACCCCGACGTGGTGCTGTGGCCGCTGGGATTCGGAACCGCGGTGGCGGCGTTACCGATCATCCCCGTCGGCCTGGCCGTCATGTATGTCGATGCGCGGGTTCGCAACGAGGCGTTCGATCTCCAACAACGTCTCGAGGAGCTTCGGTCGTCTTGATATCCGTGGCGTTCCAGGTCGACCTCAGCCGCCAGGAGTACCGGAGCGAGATCCGCCGGCTCGCCACGGACGGGTCGTCCGAGGCCCCTGTCATCGATTCGGTCGAGGGCCAGCGGGTCGACCTGACGTCTCTCGAGGTGGAAACGCAGGAACGGGCCACGGCCGTGCTCACGAGCCTCAACCGACCCCCGGCCGACCTGACCGGGCTGCGGTTCGTCGACGGCGAGCCCTACGAGCCGTCCATCACCGAGCGTGCCATCGGGGGCTTCGAGGGCAGCGCCGGGGGTGGCGGGGGCGCCAACGGCCGCCCGCCGGGGCAGGCCACCAACCCGGTTGACGGCACCACGACCACGACGACGACCATCCCGCCCCAGGATGGGAGCGCGTTCGACGGACTGTCCGCCGCCCGCCTGATCTCCTTCACGGTCCTCGCCATCGTCGTGGTGGCCCTGCTCACGCTCGCCTGGCGGGCCTATGCGCGCCGGCAGGGGTCGAGTGAGAAACAATCGGCGCAGGTGCAACCGCAACAGCCAAAGAGTCCAACCGCCGGCCGGCTGGCGCGTTCAGCGGCGGACGCGGCCGAGGCGGAGGGCCGTTACGCCGACGCCTTGCGTTTGCGATATGAGGCCGGACTGCACGACCTCGACCGCTTGGGAGTGCTCTCTTTTCTGCCTTCACTCCCGAACGGCGTGTACCGGACCCAGGTTCTCCATCGCTCCTTTGATCGGCTCACCGACCAGTTCGACCGCTCGATCTACGGGCTCCACCCGACCGGTCGCCAGGATCTCGATGCCAGCAAGGAAGAATGGAGCCGGCTGATGGCCGACCTGACCGGTCGGGAGCAATCCCGTGTCTAGGGCAACCACACGGGTATCGGCGATTCAGATTGCTCTGGTGCTGATCGTGCTGGCGTCGGCGGCATGGGGGCTCACCCGGGCCGGACAACGGTCGGGAGCCGAGAACTCGTCCCTCGTTCGCACCTCGGTGGGGTTCAGCTACTGGTACGACGTGCTCGATCAACTCGATCGTCCCCTCGCCCGGCTGCGAGAACCCATCGGGCCGGCCACGCTCGTGCCGACCCAGGCGCTGGTCATGGTGGTTCTAAGCGAAGAGATACACCCCGACGAGTGGCCCCACCTTCAGCAGTTCGTGGATGAAGGGGGCTGGCTCATCACCTCCTTCTCGGTGTTCGAAGAGGTGGTGGACGGCGTGCGGCTGCTACCCGCCTCGCTCGACCGGTTTCAGCGCCCGCCGCTCTTCACCGGGGAAACCCAGCAGGTCCGTCTGACGACTTCCGGTGACGGCGGACACGGGGCCACGGGCCGGCTGGGGCCGGCCATCCCGCTGCTCGCCGACCCCGGGGGACTGTTCGGCGCCGTGGCCGCCGACGTCGGCCGGGGCCGGGTGGTAGGTCTGAGCAGCGACCTCGTCCGCAACGGGAACATCCTCGCAGAAGACAATCTCCGGTTTGCCGTCCAGGTGACCGGAGACCGGCCGGTCGTGTTCAACGAGTTCGTACAGGGCTATGAGATCGTCACCGACGTGGTCCCCCTCCCCGAGCAACGGCCGTGGCCGTGGGTGCTGGGTGCGGCGGCTCTGGGTGCGCTGCTGTGGAGCCTCGGACACCGTTTCGGTGCTCCCGTTCCGGCCGGTCGAGACCTGGCCCCGGCACGCAGTGACTACGTCGACGCGATGGCGTCCGTCCTGGCCGGGACCGATCCGGATCACAGCACCTACGACACGCTGCTGGAGCGGGCGTTGAGGGCGGCGCGAGTCGATTCTCTGACCGCGCTGGAGGACCGGGCCGAGGTGTACGGGCTGACCGCGCACGATTTGCATGTCCTGGCCCGGCCGCCCGCCACCGATCGGAGCCTGATCGAGATGGCCCGGTCGGTACACGGGATCGAACAGCGTCTCCACGCGACATCCGGCCGGGAGGAGACCAGATGAACGACCTGAAGGCACGCGTCCAATCCGAGGTGGAGCGTGTCGTCAAAGGCCAGGCGGAACACGTCGAGTCGGTGTTGATTGCGCTGCTCGCCGGGGGTCATGTGCTGCTGGAGGGAGTACCGGGCACGGCCAAGACCATGCTGGCCCGCGCCATCGCCCAGGTCCTGGGGATCGAGTTTCGCCGCGTGCAGTTCACCCCTGACATGTTGCCGGCCGATGTGTCGGGAACGATGACCATCCGGGGAGAGTCCCTGGCGTTTCGTCCGGGACCGGTATTCACCAACGTGCTGCTCGCCGACGAGATCAACCGGACGCCCCCCAAGACGCAGGCCGCTTTGCTCGAGGCCATGGGCGAAGGACAGGTCAGCGTCGACGGCAACTCCCGTATCCTGCCACAGCCGTTCATCGTGATCGCCACGCAGAACCCGATCGAATACGAGGGCACATACCCGCTGCCGGAGGCCCAGCTGGATCGGTTCATGCTGAAAGTCAACGTCGGCTACCCGTCCGAGGCCGACGAGGTCGCCCTGCTCAAGATGAATCGCAAGGGCCAGGTGCCCCGGGAGCTCAGCGACCTGCCGGTCATCACCTCGTCTGACGAACTGCTGGCGGCGCGAGAGGCGGTCGATCAGGTGGTGGTCTCGGATGAGGTGGCCGAGTACGTGGCCCGACTCGTTCGCACCTCACGCGGGCTGCCGGCGGTCGAAGTCGGCGCCAGCCCCAGAGCCGCCGTCCATCTCGTGGGATCGGCCAAGGCGAGCGCCTGGTTGAACGGACGGGATTACGTAACCCCTGACGACGCCGCCCGTCTCGTGCGAGCCGTGTTGTCGCACCGGATCTTGCTCCGACCCGAGGCCGAGATCGAGCGATACCGGGTCGACGACGCAATCGAGGCAGTCCTGAGATCGGTGGCTGTGCCGCGGTGAGCCCGACCCCGTTTGTCGGCTTCATCCTGGCGGGCGGGGCCGCATTGGCGTTCTGGTCGCCCCTGGCCGGCGGAGCGCTGTCGCTCCTCACGTTCGGCTTGTTCCTCCTCGACGGGTATTTGATCCGCCGGCCGCCCGAGGTCGCGTACGAGCCGCCCTCGATTCTCAATCGCGCCATCGGCGCCCCCCTCGCCCTATCCGGGGTCACGACGGCTCGCTGGTGGGCCCGCCAGCCCGGCACGCCCGATCTCGCCATCGACCCGGAATCGGCCATGGGGGGCCTCGAGGCCACCATCGTGGCCGCCCGCCGCGGCCGGCACCGGCTGCCGCCACCCGCCATCAAGGTGGAGGGCCCGATGCGGTTGGCGAGACGCGTTTTCGATCACGGCGACGGCCACGAGGTGCTCGTATACCCTGACTTGCCGCGCGCCCGCAACCTGGCGTCTGCCGTTCGGGTCGGGGCCTTTCGGACCGAGGGGAAGCGGAGCCGGGGCGCCATCGGCCTCGGAACCGAATTCGAATCGATTCGCGAGTACACACCCGACCACGACATCCGGCAGGTGAACTGGCTGGCGACAGCACGGGTCGGTGAGCCGATGGTGAACCAATGGCGGGTCGAACAGGATCGCGACGTCGTGTGTGTCATCGATTGCGGCCGTCTGATGGCCAGCCCGCTCGGCCAGGCCACCCGGCTCGACCTCGCGTTGGATGTCGTGGCCGCGGTGGCGGCCGTGACGGATGTGATGGGAGACCGGTGTGGCATGCTGGCATTCGACCGTGAGATCCTGCGCGATGTCATTCCCTCGCGGCGGGGCTCAGATTCGGTGGTGAGAGCTTCGTTCGACCTGGAGCCATCGGGGGCACAGAGCGATTACCGCAAGGCTTTCCAAATCGTGGCCGGTTGGAAGCGGGCATTTGTCGTTGTGCTCACCGACGTCGTCGAGGAAGCAGCTGCTCAGCCGCTGCTGGACGCCCTGGGGGTACTCACCCGCCGGCACCAGGTGGTTGTGGCGTCTGTCGCCGACACCGACCTCGAAGCAGCCCTGGCGGTGGTCCCACAGTCGACCACCGACGTCGCTCGCGGAATCGTCGCCTACGACCTCTTGCGCGCCAAGAGGTCGGTGGGAGCCGAAGTGGCCCGCCGGGGGGCGCAGTTCGTCGAGGCGCGCCCGGAGATCTTTCCCGATGCCGTCGTCTCCGCCTATCTGGGTGCCAAGTCGGCGGCCCGGTTTTGATCTGGCCCGTCCCAATGGCGGTACGCCATGTACCAGAACGGAACGCCGATCATCAGGCCGATCAGGAGGCTGGGCAGCCAGCTCGTACCGGTCCGGGACACGAATCCTTCGATGAGGCCGGCGAGGACGAGAAAGAGGGCGGTGCCCCAGGCGATGAGGGCGGCCGCTCTCGCCTCCGGGATGATCAGCTGGCGGCGCAACCGGGTACCGGGGTTGATCACGGCGTTCGCCATCCGCAATCCGGCGATGCCGGCGACCACGATGCAACTCAGTTCCAGCACGCCGTGGGCGGCAACCGCCTCGACGAACAGCGTCCCGTTGCCGGCGGCGGCGGCCAGGTAGCCGAGGGCGCCGAAAACGAACCCGTTGTACGCCAGCATCCACACGGTTCCGATGCCGAACGCGATTCCGAGAGCAAAGGCGAACAGCGCCACCTGGATGTTGTTGATCATGACCTCGAACGAGAACTCGGCCACCTGCAGCGAGGTCATCCCCATGTCCGTCCCCCGGGGCTGAGGTTCGGTGACCCACAGGAAGCCGGCCGGCATGCGGCTGGTGACCTCGCCCGGGAACTGCCAGGCGGCCGCCACCCCGAGGGCGGCAGGAACCAGGAAGGCTCCGAGGGCGGACCAGAAGATCGCCTGACGTTCGGTGATGAATACCCAGAAATCACGGGAGATGAAGCCTGTGAAGGTCATCTCTTTCGACTTTCTGGCATAGATCGCCGCCCGGGCGCGGATGGTCAGGTCGGTGAGTTCGGCCACCAGCCGGTCATCGGGATAGCGCTCGCCGGCGTACGCCAGATCGGCGACGGTGGACCGATAGAGCTTTCCCAACCTCCGCACGTCGGCCGCCGCCAGGCCTCGTAATCGGGGGCCGGCAGCCGCAGTCAGTTCGCGCAGCTCCCGCCAATTGGGCCGACCCCGTTCCAGAAACTGCTGTTTCGTCATGGCACGGCACCGGCGCCGAGGTTCTTGCCGATGACCATCTCGATCAGCATCCTTGCGGGGAGGATGGCCTGGACGAGCAGGGTTTGGTCCACCGGAGAGAGGTTAGAAGCAGTGTTGGGTGCATCGACGGCATCCGGCGGCGACATCGCCGATGGTGGGGCGTTTCACACCGAGATGGCGGTTCGAGCAGCCGAGGGCTATGCCTTCGCCCTGCCCCTCGCGGGGATCGGTTCCCGGGTCGGCGCCCAGCTCATCGATTGGACGGTGCGGGCCGGGCTGGCGTTGGGCATCGGCATCTTTGGCGTGGTTCCTGGCTTTTCGATCCCGGCGCTCATCCTCGGATCGGCCCTCCTGTTCTTCTATGAAATGCTGTTCGAACTGTTGTGGCAGGGAAGGACGCCCGGCAAGGCCGTGCTCGGTTTGCGGGTCGTCGGGCCCGACGGTGGCACTCCGGATCCGCTTTCCATCGTCATCCGCAACTCGATTCGGCTTTTCGAGGGGTTCACGTTCGCTGCCGTGGGTTTGATCGCGATGGCCTCGTCGGAAAAAGCGCAGCGACTGGGCGATATCGCAGCGAATACCTATGTGACCCGGGAGCCCAGGACCAATCCCTTCATCTACGAGCTCAATCCGCAGGAGCGCGTGCCGGCCGCCGGTATCGACCTGACCCGCATCGACCAGCGATATGCGGCTTTGGCCGAGGAGTATTTCGTTCGATACCACCGTAAGCCGACTCCGGTGCTGGCGGCGCTGGCCGAGGAGCTGGCCACGCTCATCAGACATCGCAGCTCCGGGTTCCCGGCTGACCTCCCTGCGCGCCAGCTGCTCGAAACCGTCATGGCCATCAAGCGCAAGGAGCGGGAGGACCTCGACGCCCGCCGCTTCGTTCGACCTGGGGACGAAGGGGTGTCAGTCGTTGGATGAGCGGAGCTCCTCGTAGAGGGTCTGGCACGTGGCCAGCAGGTCGTCGAGGTGTCGGGGGACCGTCGGTTTGCCGGCGTCGTACGGTTCGAAGCCCCTCGAGGCCCAGGCCCGGCCGTACCAGTGAGGCGCCCATGCCCCGTCTTCGGGTTTGGGCCCGGGATCCCAGCTGAGCATGGCGGGGTCCCACGGGATCTCCAGTCGATCGCACAGGGCCGCCAGCGTCCCCTCCGGGTTTTCCAACACTTCCCGCGCATCGAGCACCGGGGTCGGCGCGCCCTCCGACTTGAGGTAGCGGAGAAGCTTGACCTGGCCCTCGAACCCGGTGAGATCGAGGGTCGGGTTGGGAAGATTCTTCGTGAACGATGCCAGTACCTCGGCCGGGTCCCGCGTCAAAAAGACGTTCTTGACCCGCGTGAGCCAACTCCAGTCGTCGAACACGACAATGTGGTGACCCATGTTCTTGATGAACGCGATGTCGCTCTCGAACGGGCCCAGGATGTGGTCCCGGATGACGACGGATGCGTCGTGTTCCATCGAGGCGATCGTCGCGGCCCGGCCAGGGTGGTCTACGCCGGTCCTCACCAGGAACGCACCGAACAGCGGCTCATCCACGACCGTGGTGTCATCCCGGGAGCGAAACGAGTACATGAGGGCGGTGGAGATGTTCCGGGGCCCGGATATCAGATTGATGCGGGTCGTCGTCACAGCCCCTCGACGAGGTCGTGGTAGGCGGCTGAGAGCCGGGAAGTGATCGGCCCGGGGGCGGCGGTGCCGATTGGGCGGCCGTCGACTTCGGTGACCGGCGTCAAGGCGCCGAACGTCCCTGTCACGAATGCCTCTTCCGCTGCGTAGACATCTGTCAGCGAGAAGGGCTTTTCCCGGGCCGGGATGCCCAGTTCGATCGCGAGCTCGATCACGAGACCTCGAGTGATTCCGTTGAGGCAGTACTCGCCGGTCGAGGTCCACACCTCGCCATCGGCAACGATGAAGAAGTTCGTCGAATTGCAGGTCGCCACGTGCCCGGTCGGGTCGAGCATCAGGGCCTCGTCGGCGCCGGCTTTGTAGGCCTGGATGAGTGCGATGACCTCGTGCAGCTTGGAGTGACAGTTGAGCCGCTGATCCAGCACGTCCGGTCCGGGCCGGCGTACCGACGAAGTGAACAGGCTGATCCCTTCGGCGGTCACCGCGGGGTCGGCGGCCTTGTGTTCGGCGATGATCACGATGTTGGGCCCGCCCACGACCAAATCCGGGTGTTGGGACGGCGTCTTCTTGTTGCCCCGGCTGACCATCAGCCGGATGTGCACGTCAGTCCGCATGTCGTTGGCGTCGACGGTGTCCCGGATTCGCTCCGTCAGTTCCTCAGGCGTCAACCCGATGTCGAGGTCGATGGCAGCAGCGCCGGCGTACAAACGCTCCAGGTGCCGGTCGAGGAACGCCAGGCGGCCGTTGTGCAACCGAATGCCCTCCCAGACGCCGTCCCCGACGAGAAACGCCGAATCGAAGACCGAGATCTTGGCGTCTGGCCGCGCGACGAGCTCTCCGTTGATGGAGACCAGCACGTTTTCGTTGCGTTCGTCGGCCAGCGCTTGGTGCGTTTTTGACATCTGCCCATGTTATGCCCCCCTTGTGCTCCCTTGAATATCGCGACTTCAGGTCTCTAGGATGGCGGCGCCGTTCATTCGGCTGTTCTTCACCCGCGCAATAGCGGTGTGAGAAGACGAGGAGGAATAGATGAAACGCAAACGAATGTCGACGCTGGTTGCGGGCATGCTCGCCCTGGCGTTGGTGGCGGCTGCCTGTGGCGGAGCAGAGCCGCCCACTGCCGGCCCGCTGGGGCAGGTTGAGATCGCTGATGGAGAAGCCATCCAGATCCGCTCCTTCAACGCCATCACCGGTGACGTGTCCTTCCTGGGCATACCGAACCAGCGTGGTGTCGAGTTGGCCATTCAGGACTATGGCGAGATCTTGGGCCACCCGATCTCGATGGGCACCGGTCTCGATGACCTGTGTTCTGCTGACGGCGGCCAGGCGGGAGCGCAGACAATCGTGTCGGATCCGCAGATCATCGGCGTGATCGGGACTTCTTGTTCCGGTGCTGCCGGCGCTGCCATGCCGCTGATCTCTGATGCCGGGCTGGTGATGATCTCCGGGTCGAACACGTCTCCGGCTCTCACGTCGGACCTGGCCGGTACCGCAGCCTCGGACTACCACCCGGGCTACTACCGAACAGCGCACAATGACCTCTTCCAGGGCAAGGCGGTCGCCCAATTCGCGTACAACGAGCTCGGCATGCGTAACGCCGGCGTCATTCACGACGGTGACTTGTACACCTTCGGCCTGTCGTCCGCGTTCCAGGAAGCGTTCGAGGAACTGGGTGGCGAGGTGTCCGTGTTCACCGCCGTCAACAAGGGCGACACAGACATGACTGCTGTCTTGACCGAGATCGCAGCCGGAAGCCCGGACATGCTGTTCACGCCGACGTTCCCGCCGGAGATCAACTTCATCGCCCAGCAGATCGGTGGTATCGCCGGCATGGAGGACGTCACCTTGATCGGCGCCGACGCCTCACTCGTGGACAACTTCCTCGAGATCCCTGAGGCGGAGGGCTGGCACCACTCGGGTCCCGATACCCGGTTCGGAGCCAATCAGAACAGCTTGACCGGTGTGTCGGGCGACGACTTCCTGAGCGCCTATGAGTCGACCTACGGTGAGGCTCCGTCTGCCCCGTTCTGGGCGCACAGCTACGACGCCACCACGATGTTGCTCAAGGCCATCGAGGACTCGGCCACCGACGTCGACGGGACGCTGTACGTGGACCGGCAAGGCGTGCGTGACGCGCTGAACGCCATCTCGCTCGACGGCATCATCGGGCCGATCACGTGCGATGACTTCGGTGACTGTGGCGCCCAGCTGATCACGGTGATTCGGAACGACTCGCCGTCGGATGTGGAAGCCGCCAAGCAGAACGTCGTCTACGAGTTCGCCCCGTAAGCGATAAATAGCAACACCGCCTCTCGGGGAGGCGTTGCCGACCGGCAACGCCTCCCCGGGCGGGCGTAGTAAGGCGTCATGGTCAGCACCGCAGAGACAATCCAGAGGATCCGTCGCTCCCGGTTCAACTGGGTTGACATGTTCCTCAACGCGTTGCGCATCGGAGCGATTGTCTTCATCGCGGTCGGCCTCGTCGGAACGATCGTCAAATTCGTCGGCGGCGAGGGCCCATCGGCCGAGGCCTGGCGCGACTTGGTGGTGGGGGGACTGGCCCAGGGGGCCGCGTACGGGCTGATCGCCCTTGGCTACTCGATGGTCTACGGGGTGCTCGGCTTCATCAACTTCGCCCACGGCGAGGTGTTCATGAGCGGTGCCATGACGAGCTTCTTCATGGCCAGCTACTTCTTCGACACCGGCTTGTGGGTCAGCAACTTCGTTCTGGCGCTCATTCTGGTCATCATCTCGGCCACCCTCACGGCAACGATCGTGGCGGTATTGGTCGAGCGCATCGCTTACCGCCCCTTACGTGATGCGCCGCGGTTGATTCCGCTCATCACGTCGATTGGCGTGTCGTTCTTTCTCCAGTACTCGGCTGCCTTCTTGTTCGGGATCTCCAACAAGAGCGTTCCCCAGCCCCCCTCCTGGCTGCTGTCCAAGGTCGATCTCTTCGGACTCGGCTGGCTGCGGTTGGAGGCCACCAAGCTGCTGGTGATCGCCATTGCGGTTGTGAGCATGATCGCCCTCTACCTGTTCGTCGAGCGGACCCGCACCGGCCGGTCGATGCGGGCGGTGGCCGAAGACAAAGAGATCGCAGCCCTGATGGGGATCAACGTCGACCGTACGATCGTGACCACCTTTGCGGTTGGTGGCGCCATGGCCGGCATCGCCGGGTCGCTGTGGGCACTGCTGTTCCGGGGTGTGTCGTTCGACACGGGCTTCTTGCCGGGCATCAAGGCGTTCACGGCGGCCGTGCTGGGCGGCATCGGCAACCTGGTGGGAGCGATGCTGGGAGGCGTGCTCCTCGGCTTGTTCGAAGGCGTCGGTCCACTCCTCATCCTGGACGGGTGGGGTATCCCGGGGGTTTCCCAGCTCAAGGACGTCGTGGCCTTCTCTGCCCTCGTCCTCGTCCTCGTGTTCCGGCCGACCGGCCTGCTGGGTGAACGATTGTCGGAGGACGAGCGCGGATGACCAACGGCCAGCTCGATTGGAGGAAGGTGATCCGCACCGGCCTGCTCGTCGGCGTCGTCATGGTCTTCACGTCGGCGATCGGCATGGTCGAAGACTTCGACGAACGCCCGGTCGTGGTGGGGATTCTCAGCCTCGGTTTCCTGGCCCTCTTTTGGTACGTACCCCGCGCCGCCTACAAAGTCGGGGACGAAGAGGTGCTCGAGGGGATGGAAGTGCACCCGCCCACGTTCCAGAACGTGATTGCAGGAGCAGCAGTGGGCGCCATCGGTGGCGTCGTCTTGTCGGTGCTGGTCTTTGCCGTCAACGCCCTCGACCTGCGGGGGGTGTTCGTGCGGCTGAGCCCCCAACTCGTCAAGACCCTGACGTTCAGCGAGAGCGCCGCCGACCCCAACCTGGCGGGTGTTCTCGTCTTGATCTTGATCTCCACCGTCCTGGGGGCCGTCGGTGGCGGGTTGCACCTGGTGAGCGACAAGCTGCGGCGCCAAATCGTCTTCACCGTCGGAGCGGTGGTGGTCGTGGCGTTGCTCGAGGATGTCATCTCGCAGATTCTGAGGACCTTTGGGCTCAGCGCTCTCGTGCGGGCCATCTATCGTGACGCCGCCCTCCGCCTGATTCCTGCCATCGTGGTGGCGGCCCTCGGGTTCTTCGTCGGCGGGCGTGAACGCGGCGGCGAGTCCCGCATCAGGGCGTATCTGGCCGATCCCGATCCGACCCAGCGCACCCGCAAGTCGCTGTTCGTGGCGGGCGTGGTGCTGGTGATCGTGCTGGTTGCTCCGTGGGTGCTCGGCAGCCTGTTGTCTGAGATCCTGGCCACCACCGGCATCTTCCTCTTGATGGGATTGGGCCTCAACATCGTGGTCGGCTTCGCCGGCCTTCTCGACCTCGGCTATGTGGCGTTCTTTGCCGTAGGCGCCTATACCTCGGCCGTGCTGACGAGCCCGCTGTCGCCCTTCTTCAACCCAGAATGGCCCTGGTGGTACACCCTGCCGGTGGTCATCGTGATCGGAGCCATATCCGGGATCTTCGTCGGCACCCCGGTCATTCGCCTCCGCGGCGATTACCTGGCAATTGTCACACTCGGCTTCGGTGAGATCGTACGGATCACGTTCCTGTCCGACGCCGCCGCCCCCTGGTTCGGAGGCGCCGGGGGGATTCGCAACATACCCGGTATACCACTCGGCTTCGACACGATCTCGGGGAGCGACCCCGAGTACATCATGTATTTCGCGGCCGCCCTGGTGGTATTGGCCGCCTGGGTTTCGTACGCGCTGTTGAACTCCCGGGTGGGTCGCGCCTGGACCGCCATGCGGGAAGACGAGTCGGTAGCCGAAGTCATGGGAATCGATACTGTCCGGTCGAAGCTCTCGGCATTCGTGGTGGGCGCCATCCTGGCGTCCCTGGGGGGCGCACTGTTCTCGGCCAAGCTCGGCTCGATCTTTCCCACGTCGTTCGAACTGTTGATTTCAATCGTGATCCTCGTGATCGTGATCGTCGGCGGGATGGGCAACATCCTCGGTGTGGCAGCCGGGGCCGTCGTGCTGATCGGTGTGCTGGGGGGTCCCCGCCAGCCCGGCCTGCTGCAGGAGTTCGGCGAGTTCAAGCTCCTGATCTACGGCGTGATCCTCGTCTACATGATGCTCCAGCGTCCGGAGGGGCTGATACCCAACATCCGCCGTTCGCGCGAGCTCCACCACGAAGAGTTGTCTCAGGATGCCTGGTTGGGCGCGACGCCGAGCGAGGACACGGCCGGGGAAGGAGCGCCGGCCTGATGGCCATGCTCGAGATCACCGGCCTCAAGAAGGCATTCGGCGGTATCCAGGCGCTGGGCGGAGTCGACTTCCACATCAACGAGGGTGAGGTCGTGTCCGTGATCGGTCCCAACGGAGCCGGCAAGACGTCCTTTTTCAATGTCATCTCTGGCATGTTCCCCCCCGACGAAGGTGAGATCCTGTTCGAGGGCGAGAACATCGGGGGCCGAGAACCGTCCACCATCACCGAGCGGGGGATTGCCCGCACCTTCCAGAACGTCCGGCTGTTTCCCAATATGACCATCCTGGAAAACGTCATGGTGGCCCAGCACTGCCGCACCAAACAGGGGATCTATGGGGCCATCTTCCGAACGGAGGCCTTCAAACAGGAGGAGGCGCTCATCGAAGAACGGGCCAAGGACGTGCTCAGCTTCTTCGGGTCGCGCCTCATGGGTTACCGCTTCGATCAGCCCGCATTCGTGCTGTCGTATGCGAACCGGCGCCGCCTCGAAATCGCTCGGGCCATGGCCACCCAGCCGAAGCTGTTGCTGCTCGACGAGCCAACAGCCGGCATGAACCCGAGAGAAACCAAGGAGCTGACAGGCCTGATCGGGAAACTGCGGGATGAGCGGGGGTTCACGATCGTCGTGATCGAGCACGACATGAGGGTGGTCAAGAACGTGTCAGACCGGGTCGTGGTGCTCGACCACGGCGTCAAGCTGACAGAGGGCACGTATGACGAAGTCTCCACCAACGAGGACGTGATCGAGGCCTATCTCGGCCGGCCGGCCGGGAGCGAGTCATGAGCGAGCCGGTGCTCGAGTTCCGCGGGGTCAACACCCACTACGGACCGGTCCACGTGCTCAAGAATGTCGACATCTCGATCGGGGCGGGTCAGATCGTGTGCCTACTCGGCGGCAATGCATCCGGCAAAACCACCACCCTCAAGACAATCCTCGGCATGGTTGTGCCGACCACCGGCGAGGTCCTTCTCGACGGGGTCGTGATCTCCGGCCGAACCACCGCCGATATCGTCGGCAGAGGCATTTCGATGGTTCCCGAGAACCGGCGCTTGTTCAAGCGCATGACCGTGAAGGAGAACCTGGAGATCGGTGCGTATTTGCGCGAGGGATCGAACCTCGACGACGACTACGAGCGCATCTTCGAGCTCTTTCCTCGCGTCAAAGAGCGTCTGAATCAGAAAGCCGGCACGTTGTCCGGTGGTGAGCAGCAGATGGTGGCGGTGGGCCGGGCCATGATGGCTCACCCCAAGGTGCTGCTCATGGACGAGCCATCCATGGGGCTGGCGCCGGTACTGGTCGCCCAGAACTTCGACATCATCCAGCAGATCAACGAAGCCGGTACCACGGTGTTCGTGGTGGAACAAAACGCCAACATGGCGCTGTCGATCGCCGACCACGGCTACGTGCTCCAGACCGGCCAGATCGTCCTGGCCGACACCGCCGAGGCATTGCTGGCCAACCCGCAAATGCGTGAGGCGTATTTGGGGGAGGTCGGCTAAGTATGGATTATGGCCTGGAAGGCCATGATCCATACTTAGCTTGCGAGAAACCCTTCGGGTTTCTCGGGGCAATATCGCAGAAGCCCTTTGGGCTTCTCCATGGCGGTTGTTATGAATGGCCCAACGGGCCACACTCACATCTAGCTTGCAGAGAACGGCTAGGCCCTTCGGGCCTAGCTTGGGAGAAGCCCTTTGGGCTTCTCCACCCCGTGTTGGCTCACTCTCGGGTTTCTCGGGGCAATATCGCAGAAGCCCGTTGGGCTTCTCCATCCCGTGTTGGTGCACCCGGCTAGGCCCTTTGGGCCTAGCCGCCTTCCCAGGGCTCGATCGAGTCGACGGTGTAGGTGAAGGTGCCGCCGGGGGCCTCGTAGGTCACCTGGTCGCCGACCTCGGCGCCGAGGATGGCCTGGGCCAGGGGGCTTTCCGGGGGAGTGGTCTGGATCCCCTCGACCTTGTTCTCTTTCGAGGCGACGAGCAGCTTGAGCGTCACCGCCTCGCTGGAGACCTGCACGAGTGAGCCCACCTCGACCTTACCGGTGTCCTCCGCGTCGCGGACCTCGGCGTTTTCGAGGGTGTGTTTGATCTGCCGAATGCGGGCCTCCATCAGCCCTTGCTCGTTCTTGGCGGCATCGTAATCGGCGTTCTCTTTGAGATCTCCGTGCGAGCGCGCCTCGGCGATCTTCTCCTCCATGTAGCGGCGACCGTTGGTGGTCAGCTCTTCGAGCTCCTCGGAGAGCTTGTTGTGGGCGGCCGGCGTGAGCCAGATCGTCTCGTCGGACATGAGGGTTACCCGAGGTGGGCGTTTACCTGCTGAGCGAGTCGCGACTTCTTGCGAGCCGCCGTGTTGCGGTGCATCACGCCCTTGGTGACGGCAGAATCGATCCGCTTCTGGGCGGCCCGCAGCGCCTCCTCGGCAGCTGCTGCGTCACCGGATTGGGCAGCATCCAGGGCCTGTTTCGAGCGCGTGTGGATCTCGGTCTTGATGGACCGGTTGCGCATGCGCCGAACGGGCGCCTGGCGGTTGCGTTTCATCTGTGATCGGATGTTTGCCATGAACGGCGGCAGTATAGATGGGGATCCCGCCGGTGGACACGGCCGATTCGAAAGCCAACCGTCCTTAGCCGTGGATTGTTGCCATTCATCTGGCGGCAGAGAGTGCTCGCCAGCGGAGTCCCGGCCACGCCAACGCGTACGCACGCCACTATCCGTTCGAGATGCCGACTTGGTCGTCCCGGAGGCCTGTCGGTTTCCCAATGGGCCGAAGGGCGACCCAAATAGACTTACCCTCGTGATTTCCCACATCCGCAACTTCAGCATCATCGCGCACATAGACCACGGCAAATCGACGCTCGCCGATCGCCTGCTCGAGCGGACGGGCGCGATTTCCGAACGCGAAATGCGCGAACAGTTGCTCGATTCGATGGATCTGGAGCGGGAACGAGGCATCACGATCAAGGCGCAGGCGGTGCGCCTCGACTACCGGGCGCCCGACGGAAAGCAATACGAGCTCAATCTCATCGACACCCCCGGCCACGTGGACTTCACGTATGAGGTCTCCCGCAGCCTGAATGCCGTAGAGGGCGCACTGCTCGTGGTGGATGCTTCCCAGGGGGTGGAGGCGCAGACGCTGGCCAACACCTACCTGGCGATCGAGGCCGGGCTCGAAATCATTCCGGTCATGAACAAGATCGACCTGCCGGCCGCCGACCCGGAAAGGGTGGCGGCCGAGGTGGCCGGCGTCATCGGGGGTAGCCCCGATGAGGTCATCGCCATTTCCGCCAAGACCGGCGCCGGCATCGACGAGCTGCTGGAGGCGATCGTGAAGCGGCTCCCGCCGCCCGAAGGGAGCGAATCTGAACCTCTGCGGGCGTTGATTTTCGATTCATACTTCGACACCTACCGGGGCGTGGTGTGTTATGTCCGGGTGATGGACGGCGTGCTCTCCAAAGGCGACCTCGTGAAGTTCATGGCCACCGACACCACCGAGCACGCCGATGAGGTCGGCGTGCTCACGCCTGCTACGGTGCCTGTGGCGTCGCTGGGCCCGGGCGAGTCGGGCTACCTGATCACCGGTGTCAAGGAGATCGACCAGATCCGGGTGGGCGACACGGTCACCAGGGCTGACCGGCCGGCCGCCGAGCCTCTCGCCGGCTACCAGGAGCCCAAGCCCATGGTTTTTTCCGGGTTGTTTCCAACCGTCGGTGACGATTTCGAGCGGCTGCGCGATGCTCTCGAGAAGCTCCGTCTGAACGACGCCGCGTTGCAGTACGAGCCGGAGACCTCGAGCGCCCTCGGTTTCGGCTTCCGGTGTGGCTTCCTGGGCCTGCTGCACATGGAGATCGTGCGGGAGCGGCTCGAGCGCGAGTTCGATCTCGATCTCGTCGCCACCGCCCCCTCGGTGGCCTTTCTGGCGTTCACGACCTCCGGCGACACCATCGAGGTTCGCAGCCCCCAGGACCTGCCGCCCGCCAATCAACTCGTCCACATCGACGAGCCATATGTCAAAGTGATGATCATCAGCCCGTCGGAATACATCGGCACGATCATGGAGTTGGCCCAGTCGAAGCGGGGCGAGTTGGGCGAGCTCACGTACCTGTCACCCGAACGGGTCGAGATCGATTATGAGTTGCCTCTGGCCGAGGTGGTCTTCGACTTCTTCGATGCCCTCAAGTCCCGAACCCGGGGGTACGCGTCTCTCGACTACGAGCCCAGCCAGTATCGAACGTCTGATCTGGTGCGGGTCGACCTCCTCCTCAACGGCCAGCCGGTTGACGCGTTCAGCGCCATCGTCCATCGCGACCGCGCCTACCACTATGGCAGCGCCATGACGAAACGGCTGCGCGAGCTGATCCCGCGCCAGCTGTTCGACGTGCCGATCCAGGCGGCCATCGGGGGCCGCATCATCGCCCGCGAGACGGTGAAGGCCAAGCGCAAAGATGTGACGGCCAAGTGTTATGGAGGTGACATCAGCCGCAAGCGGAAACTCCTGCAAAAACAGAAAGAAGGAAAGAAGCGCATGAAGATGGTCGGCTCCGTCGAGGTGCCGCAGGAAGCTTTCGTCTCGGCTCTGCAGATCGACAAGGATGCCTGACCAGGTCGCCACCGACCTCGACCTCGTCGACATCTCCGAACGGGCCGCCGGATACCTCGGTGCCTACGTCCACATCCCTTTCTGTGCGGCGGTGTGCCCCTACTGCGACTTTGCGGTGGTGGCCGGGCGTGACGACCTTCAATCCCGCTACCTGGCGGCGTTGATCGTCGAAATCGACAAAGGTCCGGAGCGGGGGCCCATCGACGCCGTGTTCGTGGGAGGAGGCACGCCGTCGCGAGTCGGGGGCCTGGACACTGTGCTCGCGGCGCTGGAGCGCCGTCACGGGCTCGCCCAGGGCGCCGAGATCACCCTCGAGGCCAACCCGGAGGATTGGACCGACCACAAGGCGGCCTCCCTGGTCCAAGCCGGCTTCACCCGGGTCTCCTTCGGGGCACAGTCCTTCGACGAGGACGTGCTGCGGGCACTCGGACGACGCCACGACCCGGCCCAGATCGAAGATGCGGTCGCCGGCGCCCGAGCAGCCGGGTTTACCTCGGTCAGCCTCGACCTGATCTTCGGTTCTCCGTCGGAGTCCGATTCTTCGTGGGCCGGGACGGTCGAACGGGCTGTCGCCCTCGATCCCGACCACGTTTCGACTTACGCCCTCACCGTGGAGCGGGGTACCGAGCTCTCGCGACTGGTGGCGGCCGGTGCCCCCGCCCCCGACCCTGATACCCAGGCCTCCCGCTACGAGATGGCCTCGTCGACCCTGGCGGCCGCCGGTTATCGCAGGTACGAGGTGTCCAACTACTCCCGCCCCGGCCACGAGTGCCGTTACAACCTGACGGCGTGGGCCCAGGGTGAGTACCTGGCCGCCGGCATGGGCGCGCATGGCCACCTCGACGGCGTGCGTTTCCGTAACCGGCGCCGACTCGAGGCGTATCTCGACGCAATCGAATCCGGCCGCAGCCCGCGGGCCGGGTCCGAGCTTGTGAGCATGGACGCCCTCGAGGAGCGTGTGATTCTCGGTCTGCGCCGAGCAGCCGGCGTGAGTCTCGATGCCGCCATCGAGGAGTTTCTCGACGCCCCGCAAGGAGATCGTCTGCTTGCGGCCGGGGTCATCTCGGCCCGGGACGGAAGGCTCGTCGTCCAGCGCCCGCTTCTCACGGATGAGGTGTGCGCTTCGTTTCTCGCTTTTCGGTCTTAGCAGTCTGAGGAGGCGACTGCTAACGTTGTCGCATGCTTGACGATCGCAAGACAGCGGTGCTTCGGGCTCTGGTCGAGGTGAACATCCAGACCGGGCAGCCGGTTTCGTCAGCAGCCGTGCTGGAGGTGTCTCGGCTGCCGGTGTCCTCGGCCACGATCCGCAACGAGCTCGCCGCCCTCGAGGCCGAGGGTTACTGCGTCCAACCGCATACGTCTGCCGGCCGCATACCGACCGACAAGGCGTTCCGGCTCTACGTCGATCAGGCCGACCCCATCCAGCTCAAGACCCAAACGCTGCAGCGCATCCGCTCCTTCTTTGATGACTTTCACAGGGAGCTGGGCCGCCTCCTGAAGGAGACCAGCGCCCTCCTCACCGACATCACGAGTTATCCGGCGGTGGTGGTGGGCCCGGGACTCGAGGGGCAGGTGATACGGGGGCTCCACCTGATCCCGATGTCGGAACAGGTATTGATGATGGTGGTCGTGACGGATTCCGGCCAGGTTTCCCGAGAGCTCGTGAGGCTCAAGGCCCCGATGGCTCCGCGGGACGTCTCCCGAATCGAGTCGCAGCTCGTGGAATTGGTGGTCGGACACACCTTCGCGGAGGCGCTTTCGGCGGAGCGGCGCCGATCGGTTGACGACAAAGCCACCGGGCTGACACAAGCGATCTCGGACGTGGCGAAGAGGCTTGGAGATGAAACCCGCGAGGTGTTCGTCGGGGGGGCCAGCCACCTCGCCTCGTTCTGGGAGGATCTCAACAAAGTTCATAGGGTTCTCGAGCTGCTGGAGCGAGACGCCGTCGTCATGGCCCTCGTGGCCGGGGCGGGGACCGACGTTCGCATCGGTACCGAGATCGCAGTCGACGACGCCACCGATCTGGCGGTGGTGTCCACCGGATACGGCGGGGAGGAGGGACGAACCGGGCGGGTCGCCGTGCTCGGCCCGATGCACATGGACTACAGGCGTACCATCAAGGTGGTCGAAGAAGTCGGTGACGGGCTCACCGACAACTTGAACGCCTAGCCTCCAACCTTTCTCATGGCCCTCAAGGACTACTACCAGATTCTCGGCGTCGACAGAAACGCCAGTGCCGCAGACATCAAGAAGCGGTTTCGACAGCTGGCGCGCGAAACCCATCCCGACGCCAATCCAGATGACCCGCATGCCGAGGCCAGATTTCGAGAGGTCGCCGAGGCCTATGAAGTGCTGTCAGACCCGGACCGGAGAGCTCGGTATGACCGCGGTGAGACGATCGACTTTGGTGACATGTTCTCCAGCTTTGGCGGACTCAATGAGATTCTGGAGGCGTTCTTCGGTGGCGGGGGAGGATTCGGAGGCTTCGGACGGGCCGGGTACCGCCGCGATCTCAGTGGGAGCGACCTGTCCATTCGTCTCGAGGTGTCCCTCGCTGAGGCCGCCCTGGGTGGCGAGAAGGAGCTGAAGTACCGGGCGCCCGGCACTTGTCCGACCTGCGACGGGAGCGGTGCGGCGGAAGGCACCAGCGCCGAGACCTGCGGCACCTGCAACGGACAGGGAGCCGTGCAGGTCAACCGGCGGACGCTGTTGGGGACCATGGCCACGGTGGCCGAATGCTCGACGTGTTCGGGCCGGGGCAAGGTGGTCACGACACCGTGCCAGACGTGTCGAGGCCGCCAGCTGATCGATGAGGAACGGAGCGTCACCGTGGATGTACCGGCCGGGGTCGACAATGGCGCCCGGCTTCGATTGCGGGGCCACGGCGGAGCTGGGACCGATGGCGCCCAACCCGGCGACCTCTACGTCACGGTCAGCGTGGCTCCCGACGAGGTGTTCGAGCGCCAGGGGGAGCATCTGTTTCAACAGGTGGTCGTG
>JBFIPU010000011.1:0-42556 GCA_041609995.1 Acidimicrobiia bacterium | reverse complement strand
GCGCTCGAGGCGGGCCGGGCCGCGCTGCGGCGACTCGACGACACCGATGTTCCCAACAAGCTCAAGAAGGTCGTCGCATACAGCGGCGGCCATTTGCCACCCCCGCTCGCCCGGTCACTGGGCCGGGCCCTCGACGAGCAGGAGGATCTGCGGACCAAAGCGCTCGATGAATGGGATGCGGCCGATCTGATGGCGCCGGGTCCCGTCGGTGCCTCGGCCTTGTTCTTGATTCGACCGGACAACTGGCAGTTCCAGCTCGGCAAGCTGGTGGCGGTGCACGAAGAAGCGGCCGCCCGATCCGACATCGCAGATCTCACCCGGCGTCTGCGGGAGGCCGAAGATGAAGCAGCGGAGGGCCGGCGCCGCGTGAGCGACCTCAGAGAAGAACTGGAACGCACCAAGCGCAAGGCCAAGCAGCCGCGGGGAGACGGGAGGAAGCGTGAGGAATCCGGTCGGTCGGCATCGGCCGAGGATTTTCAGCGCCGGATCGCCGCTCTGGAGGTCGCGCTGGAAGAGGCCGAGGCCGCTCATCTCAGCCTCTCGGAGCGGGCGCAACGCAAGGATTCGAAGCTGCGGCGAGTGCGGGCCGACCGGGCAGAGGCGCTGCGGAAGGCCGAGGCTCGCTCGGGCGCCGGGTGGGGAAGTGGCGATCCGGTCAAGCTGGCGCGACATTTGGACGAAGTTGCCTCTGTGGTGGCGGTGGGAGCCACCCGGGTGGCCGAGTATTTTCGGGAGACGATGGGGTTCGAGGCAGGGCCATGGAAACTTCCTCCCGGCGCCCGTCCCGACGGGGCCAACTCGATCGAGTGGCTGATGCGCCAGCCACGCCAATTCGTGCTGCTGGTCGACGGGCACAACCTCGCCCACAAGCTCCGACCCGATGCGGCGTCCGGACCGGCGACCCGCGACGAAATCGTCCATGCCCTCGCCCGTTTCAAGCTGCATACCAAGACCGTGGTCCAGGTCGTGGTCGTGTTCGATTCGTCCGTCTCACCGACGGGTGACACCTATCGCGGTCCCAGTGGCGTCGAGGTACGATTTGCATCCGCCGACTCGAGCGCCGATGATGAAATCCTCACGCTGGCGTCCTCGTTCGACGACCCGGTTGCGGTGGTGTCGAGCGACCGGGAGGTGCGGGAAGGCGCAGAGCGGTTCGGTGCTATCGGGTTGTGGTCAGAGGCGATGAAGGAGTGGATGCGAAGTGGGTGACTGGAAGACCCTCCGCAGTGGTCGGATCGGCCGGCCGGTGGCCGGGTCGTTCGAGTGGATGAGCCGGGGCGAGCCCCACCGCCTGCTTTTCGAGCACGTGCCTCCGCACACGTGGCGGTTCTACACGACCCCAGACCGGCTCAACGGGTATATCAGCGACGGCAAAGTGACCGAATTGATGACGGATGGCGTATGTCAGATGCGGACCGACGAGGGCCACGGAGTCGTCCCCACGACGCTGTCGCACATGCTCCATCCAGTGGAAGCGCATCTCCCGCTGTATGCAGTGAGCGTGCAGCAAACGGAGGTAGACGGACGTGTGTCGACCCTCGTCAACTGCCCGGTTTCGATCGATTTTCCGCAGCCGGCCCGCCTGGTCTTCGATGACGACACCGGGATTCTGGTGGACATGCAAATCGGCGATCAGTTGGACCATCGGGTTCGGGGCTTGGAAACCGGAATCGTGATCGAGCCGTGGGACTGTTCAGAAGCCCGTGACAAGGCGCCCGGTCATGCAATTGCCTGGGTGTCCGAAGAGGTTCCCGGCATCAAGGTTCTGGCTCACGTCGAGACGTATTTGGGTGACCATCTCGTCCACACCCGGACTCCTGAACCCCGGCTCCGTCTGGAACAGATCCTGGACTGGGCGAGGGGGCTGGCCGACGACGTGCGGGTCCGACCTTTCGGGGAGGCGGAACATTTCGCCGCCGGCAGAACCAACCCCGCCGGGTTGCGGGAGTACGCCTCCGTCTGAGGTGCTACCGCCGGTGGCAGCCGCCGCTCAGGTCAACGTCTTGCCGGCAGAGCGCAGATCCTCACAGGTGCGCACGACCCTTCGGGCCATGGCCTCCTCCGCTTTGGCGAGGTAGGGACGCGGGTCGTAGGCCTTTTTGTCGCCCACCTCGCCGTCGATCTTCAGCACGCCGTCGTAATTCTTGAACATGTGGTCGGCGATCGCCCGGGTGAACGCGTACTGATTGTCCGTGTCGACGTTCATCTTCACCACCCCGTAGTCGACGGCATCGTGGATCTCCGACAGGAGGGACCCGCTTCCCCCATGGAACACGTAGTCGAACGAGGCTCCGGGTACGGCGGCTGCCAGGGTTTCCTGGCATTCCTTCAGGATCTCGGGCTTGAGTTTCACGTTGCCGGGCTTGTAGGACCCGTGCACATTGCCGAAGGTGGCGGCCAGCAGATACCGGCCCTGTTCGCCGGTACCGAGCTTGTCGACTACCGCCATGACATCGTCAGGCGTGGTGTAGAGGTGCTCGCCGAACATTTCGGCCGAGACACCGTCCTCCTCACCGCCGACTACGCCGGCCTCGACTTCGAGGATGATGTCGAGCGGGGCGAGTTCGGCCAGCAACTCGGCCGAGGTGTCGAGATTCTCGGCAAGCGAGATCGCCGATCCGTCGAACATGTGGCTGTTGAACACGGCGGGGCGGCCCGCCTCGATCCGGCGTCGCGATTCGTCGATGATCGGTCGCAGGAAGTCGTCGACTTTGTCGGGTTGGCAATGATCGGTGTGGAGGGCGATCAGGACCTCGTAGCGATCGGCCATGTGACGTACGAAATCGGCCAGGCCGATGGCGCCGTAGGCCATGTCGCCCACATGGGTGCCGGAGGCGAACTTGCCGCCACCGGTCGAGATCTGGATGATGCCGTCCGACGACGCATCGGCAAACCCGCGAAGCGCTGCATTCGCCGTCTCCGAGGACGTTATGTTGATGGCGGGATACGCGTAGTTGCCGGCCTTGGCCGCATCCAGCATGGCGTGGTACTGGTCGGGGGTGGCGATGGGCATGGTGATTCGGCTCCTAGGGCTTGTCGTCGGACGCGGCTATCGATTTGGCCAGAAGGTAGACAGCTCCGCCGGCAACGGCCAAAAAGAAGAGCTTGGCAACGATCGCCTTGACGACAGCGAACAGGATCAGCGCTGCCACCAGCAAAACGGCCGCCCTGATCAACATGCTCGAACCCATCTACCCATGCACAATATCGGCCAGCGCACGAATGTGGGCGGCCCGCTCGTCGGTGGTCCGTCCGATCGGAGTGATGTTGAGGGTGGTCACTCCGGCGCTTCGGTAGGCGGCCACCCGCTCTCGGACGAATCCGGCATCGCCGATGAGGCTGATGTTGCGCAAGAGCTCTTCCGGGATGGCCGCCATGGCGGCGCGCACCTGGCCGTCCAGGTAGAGATCCTGGATCTCCTTGGCCTCTGCCTCGTAGCCGTACCGGCTCACCAGATCGTTGTAGAAGTTCTTACCTCTCGCTCCCATACCTCCGATGTAGAGCGCGGCCATGGGACGTCCTTCGTCGAGAAGTCGGTCGATGTCTTCGCCGATCGCCAGGTGGCCTCCGGCCACGATATCGAGTGGACCCAGCTCGCGCTGCTTGGCTCCGATCCGCAGCGCCTCACCCCAGACGTCGTCGGCCTTCTCCGGGTAGTAGAAGACCGGGATCCAGCCGTCGGCTTGTTCGGCCGTCAATGCCACGTTCTTGGGCCCGAGGGCGGCGTTGTAGATGGGGATCTCACTACGGAGTGGCCGGTTGATCAGCTTGAGGCTCTTGCCCAAGCCGGTGCCGCCCCGCAGCGGCAGCTGGTAATGGGTACCCCGGTACTCGAGGCGCTCCCGTCGCCAGATCTGGCGGCAAATGTCGATCACCTCGGCGGTCCGGCCCACCGGGGCGTCGTAGGAAACGCCATGCCATCCTTCGATGACCTGGGGACCAGAGGCCCCGATTCCCAGGCTGAATCTCCCGTCCGACAGCCGATCGAGGGCGGCGGCTGTCATGGCCAGGACCGCCGGTGTCCGGCTGTAGATGTTGAGGATTCCAGAGCCGAGCTCCACCCGTTCGGTGATCGCTGCCAGGTATCCGAGCAGGCTGACGGCGTCGAATGTCCACGCCTCCGCCACCCAGATCATGTCGATGCCGGCCGCTTCGTAGGCGAGCACGTCCTGGGCCGTTGCCTGGGGATCGGAGGCGTAGTCGACGATGGTGGAGATGCGCATCCAGGCAGATGTCTAGCACACAGCCCCTACGATGAAGAACATGTGGGATGAGGTTCGCACCGGATTCCAGGATGCCGCACAAGGCGTCGCCAGATTCATCGACAACGACGCATGGGAGTGGTGGACACCGGCCGTGGGAGACTGGAATCTGCTGGATCTGACAAACCACATGATGCGGGCCCTGTCCGCCCCCGCCCGACATGCGAGTGAGGCACCACCGACGGGAGCAACGATTTCGTCGGCCGCGGGGTACTACGCCATCTATCTGGCCGAACGGGCCGAGGACCCCGAGCTCGATCTGCGAGTGACACGGCGCGCCGCCGACCATGAGCTGGTGGCGTCGACGGTGGTAGCAGCCTTCGACCGGGCGGTGGCGGCTGCTATCGCGGCAGTGGACGCCATGGAGGGGGAACGCCTGGCAACCACCCCCTTCGGAGCGATGCGAATGCGCGACTACCTGCCCACCCGGACGCTGGAGTTGGTGGTCCACGGTCTCGACTTCGCGCACGCCGTTGACTATCGCTGGGACGTTCCGGAGACTGCGCTCGCACAGGCGACCGCTCTCGTGGCGGACCTGGCCCGCATCATCGGCAAAGGGGAGATGCTCCTCATGGCTGCCACCGGCCGGTCCTGGGCCAACGCGGTGTTTCCCGTTCTCGTCTAGCGATTCTGTCACACCCGTGCCATACGGTTGGCCGCATACCGAAACGAGGTAGGTGGCTGATGCTGATTGACTGCAATACCTGCGTGATGCAGAGGAGCGATGCGTGTGGCGACTGCATCGTGACTTTGCTTCTGGACGAGGTCGGCCCGGCGGCAACCGGTCGGGGGAAGGTGGCGGTGAGCGCCGACGAGATGGAAGCGCTGGGCAACCTGGCCGAGCAGGGGCTCGTGCCGCAGTTGCGGTTGGTGCCGAAACAGGCCGGAGACTCCGCGGGAATAGTCATCCCCTCGATCGCCGAACCAAACAATCAGGCAAGCAGTCAGGCAAGCAGTCAGGCAAGCAATGAAGAAGAAGGCGAGCGAAGCAGCGTGCAACATCAGGCACCGAAGGTCCGATCCACCGGCGAGTCGGACGAGAAGCCGATCGATGGAGCCGGCGCCGTCGGTGCCACCGGGACGGAACACGAGCACAGCCGACGCCACGAGAGCGAACAGGCTTCGTGAACACCGGTACGCCTGCTGTGAGCGATCAGGACCGGACAGATGGGGGTTGAGGCGGGCCGGAAGCAGAAGCAGGCGGTACCGGCTGCGAGGAGTCCGGGGGACCGGTCGAGAGGAATCTTGCCCATGCGGTCTGGCCGGTGGAGGCTCAGTGGAGACGGTCGCAAGTGGCGACTCGCGCGCCGCGGGTCGCAGTGGAGGGCTTGAGGGGAGATGGAACCAAGAGAGATCGAATCGTGGGACGTGGGCTCAGTCGAAGCGGAATACGCGGGGATGACGGTGGGTGCGAGGCCGGAGAGGTGCGCGCGCGAGGCGGGCCTGGCACTCGACCCGGGACCGACCGTCCGCCCCACTGCAGCAGGAATCAACCTCGAGCCGGCGGGGACCATCCCCCGACACGGGCGCGTCGTCTGCGTCCGCTATTCGAGGCTGGCGCCTGTCTCGGCCGACCCGGCCAGTTTGGCGTATTTGGCCAAGACACCGGCCGCGTATCGAGGCTCGATGGGTTTCCAGTCGGCCCGGCGGGACTCGAGATCATCGACCAGGATGTCGAGTTTGCGGTTCGGGATGTCGACTCGTATTCGATCGCCTTCCTCGATGAGGCCGATGGGGCCGCCGGTCATGGCCTCGGGGGCCACATGCCCGATGCAGAGGCCGGTGGTCCCTCCGCTGAACCGGCCGTCGGTGATCAGCAGGATCGATTTGCCGAACCCGGCGCCTTTGATAGCGGCCGTGATCTGCAACATCTCCCGCATCCCCGGGCCGCCTTTGGGGCCCTCATAGCGGATGACGACGACGTCGCCATGATTCAGCTGATGATTGAACAGGGCGTCGAGCGCGTCCTTTTCGTCATCGAAGACGCGGGCCGGTCCTTCGAACACGTCCAGCTCGATCCCGGCCATTTTCACAACCGCACCCTCGGGGCACAGTGAGCCGCGTAAGACGGCGATGCCGCCCTCTTCCGCGATGGGCTGATCCAGAGGGCGGATCACATCCTGGTCGCCGGGGAACGTCACGCCCTCCAGGTTCTCGGCCATCGTGCGGCCGGTCACGGTCAGGGCATCGCCGTGGAGGTATCCCTCGTCGAGCAGTGCCCGCAGTACCACCGGAATCCCTCCGATCCGGTCCAGGTCGACCATGTGATAGGCCCCGAATGGTTTGAGGTCACCCACGTGGGGAGTTCGGCGGGCGATGGCATCGAAGTCCTCCAGGTCCAGGTCGACCCGGGCCTCCCGGGCGATGGCCAGCAGGTGGAGCACGGCGTTGGTCGAGCCACCCAGGGCCATGACCATCGTGATGGCGTTCTCGAATGCCTGGCGGGTCATGATCGAGCGGGGGCGGATGTTTCGTTCCAAGAGAGCCATGGCTGCCTCACCCGAGCGCACCGCGAACTCTTCCAAGCGGGGATCGATTGCCGGCACGGTGGCGGAGCCGGGCAGCGACATGCCGATCGCTTCACCCACCGACGCCATGGTGTTGGCCGTGAACATGCCGGCACAGGACCCGACGCCCGGGCAGGCGCTCCTCTCGATCTCCAACAAGTCGTCGGGCGTCAGCCGGCCCTCTGAGACCGCCCCGATGCCCTCGAAGACGTCGACGATCGAGATGTCTTTGCCGCGCCAATGCCCGGGGAGTGAAGAACCGCCGTACAAGAACACGCCCGGCAGGTTGATGCGGGCTGCCGCCATGAGCATGCCGGGCAGTGACTTGTCGCATCCGGCGATGGTGACCATGGCGTCGAATCGCTCGGCGTGCATGACGAGTTCCACCGAGTCGGCGATCACCTCCCGGCTGACCAGCGAAGCCCGCATACCCTCATGGCCCATCGAGATCCCGTCCGAGACGGCAATGGTGGTGAACACCAACCCCACCCCGTCAGCGGCCCGGACTCCGTCTTTGGCCCGCTCCGCCAGCATCGGTCCGGTGATGTTGCAGGGAGTCACTTCGTTGCCGGCCGACACCAGGCCGACCTGTGGTTTCGCGAAGTCCTCCTCGGAGAGGCCCACCGCCCGCAACATGGCTCGGGCACCGGCCTTGGCTGTTCCTTCGGTCACATCCTGGGAGTGAATCTTGTTCGCCATGTTGCGAGGCTACCGCACGCCACCGAACCGGGCGCCTCGCCCACGGGCGGACCAGACTGGCCCCATGCATGACAACAGCGGTGCCGCTGTCGACCAGGAGGCAACCGAAGCCGTGTACGAGTTGGGGCGCGATCGCCTCGTGGCGATGGGTGTCTGCGATGCCGAGCCGTTCACGGAAGTTCGAGAAGAACTCGAGCGACGAAAACAATCGGGCCAGGCTGCGAGCCTGACCTTCACCTACAACCGTCCCGAGGTGTCGACCGACGTCCGGGCCTCATTTCCGTGGGCGGAGCGGATCGTGGTGGGAGCGGTGTCGTATGTCCCGGCCTCCGGCTCGCCCGGCGAGCGGGCTCCCGGAAGGGGAAGGGTGGCCCGATTTGCGACCGAGGACCATTATGCCCCACTTCGATCAGCTCTCTCGGACATCGCCGCCGAACTCACTCGACGCGGCCGGTACGCCGAGGTTCTGGTCGACGACAACCGTCTGGTCGACAGGGCCGCGGCGGTGCGGGCCGGCCTGGGTTGGTGGGGCAAGAGCACCATGGTGCTGGCGCCGAGATTCGGTCCGTGGATCTTGCTCGGATCAGTGGTGACCGATGCCCGGTTGCAGGTCTCGGAGCCGATGGAGCGCACATGCGGCACCTGTGTCGCCTGCATACCGGCCTGTCCCACCGGTGCCATTGTCGGCCCGGGCGTCATCGACGCCCGTTTGTGCCTGGCGGCAATCCTGCAAGCACCGGGACCGATCCCGACCGAGTTGCGAGAAGCGGTCGGGGATCGGGTGTACGGGTGCGACGATTGCCTCGATGCGTGCCCGCCTGGGGAGCGGTGGCTGGCGGCGGCCACCGAGCAGAAAGGCCGTGTTTCGCTGACCCGGTTGCTCACAGCCGATGACGACGAGCTGCTGGCCGAATTCGACCACTTCTATATTCCCCGGCGCGATCCCGACTACCTGCGGCGAAATGCCTTGGTGGCCCTGGGCAACACCCCGGGGCCGGGGGCTGAAGCCCTGATTGCGAGTTATCTCGACCACCCGTCCGAGCTCCTCCGAGAGCATGCATCGTGGGCCCTGGCAGCGTTGGCGCAGCAATGCTGATCGTGGCCGACGTGCACGGCAACGCCGATGCTCTACGCCGTGTGGCCGGTTTGGGGGAACCGGTGGTCGTGCTCGGGGACTTGATCAACTACATCGACTATCGGACAGCCGATGGGATCCTGGCCGATGTGGCCGGTTCCGAGTGGGTGTGGGACATGATCGAGTTCCGAACCGCCCACGAATGGGACAAGGTACGGGAGCATTGGGAGGCGTTGCGCTCCGAGTGGGACGAGGCAGAGTTGCGCGCCCAGTTCCACACCCGCATCGAGCTCGCCTACGCCTCGATCTGCTCCGCTCTAGACGGTTCCGAGGCCTACGTTACATACGGAAATGTGGATCGGCCCGATCGCCTGCAGCACCATCTGCCGTCATCGGCGACCTATATCGAAAGCGGCGTTGTCGAGATCGAGGGGACGCGCGTGGGCATTGTCGGTGGTGGGATCGCCTCGCCGCTGGGCGTGCCCGGTGAGGTGTCCGACGAGGATCTGGGCGCACGGCTGGAACAACTGGGCCCCGTCGACGTGCTCGGCACCCACGTACCGCCTGCGATTCCTCAGCTCGCCACCGATGTCGTGGCCGGCACGAACAAAGGCTCGACACCCGTTCTCGAATACATCCAACAGCACCAGCCCGACTATCACTTCTTCGGCGACATCCACCAGCCGCAGGCTGTGAGCTGGAAGATCGGGAGAACCCGCTGCCGCAACGTCGGATACTTCCGCGCCACGGCTCGCGCCGTGCGCCATCGCCCGGCGTAGGCTTGCCTACCGAGAGCGAGGAGCGGGAAATGAGCGACGCCACCAAAGCCGAGATCACCTGCGATCTCGAAGCCGAGGCCCTCTTCGAGGTGGTGACAGATCTGGAGAGCTACCCCGAGTGGGTCGACGGCATGGAGGAAGTCGAGGTTCTCGAGTATTTCGAGGATGGCAATCCGGCCACAGCGCAATTCCGCCTCCAATCCTTCGGGCAGACCATCTCGTATGTGCTGTCGTACACGTACGACGGGATTGCCCGGGTGGCGTGGACGCTGGTCGAATCCGACGATGTGAAGAGCCTCGACGGCATGTATGAGTTCTTCGACCTCGAAAGCGGGGGGACGGCCGTCGAATACTCCCTCACCGTCGAACCCAACTTCCCGGTTCCCAAGCTCCTGCGCCGTCAGGTGGAGAAGCAGATCACCAACTCAGCGCTCAAGGCTCTCGTCAAGAGGGCCTCCGCCGGCTGATGCGAATCCTGCTCGTCACCGGCAAGGGAGGCGTGGGCAAAACGACCGTTTCGGCCGCGACTGCCCTGGCCGCCGCCGATCTGGGCCATCGGACGCTGATCATGTCGACCGACCCGGCGCACAGTCTGTCCGATGCCTTCGGAGTGCGGCTGGGCGACTCGCCGACGGCGGTGGCGCCCAACCTCGAAGCCCAGCAGATCGACTCGCAGCGGCGACTCGAACAGTATTGGGGCGAGGTGCGCGACTACCTGGCAGATCTCTTCGATTGGACAGGGTTGTCCGGGGTCGAGGCGGAGGAGATGGCGGTCTTCCCGGGTATGGACGAGCTGTTCGCCCTGGCGGACGTCAAAGACCACAGCCTTTCGGATTCCTACGACCTGTTGGTCATCGACTGTGCTCCTACGGCGGAAACCCTTCGTCTCCTGTCGCTGCCCGAGATCCTGGCCTGGTACATGGACAGGATCTTTCCTGCCGGCAAGAAACTGCACAAAGCGCTCCGCCCGGTGGTCAGCCGCATCACCACCATGCCGATCGCCGGCAACGAGGTGCTGGATTCCGTCGAGGGTTTCTACGGCCGGATCAGCGGCGTCCGCGAGCTCCTCACCAACCCCGAGATCACCAGTGCCAGGCTGGTCGTGAACCCGGAGAAAATGGTGATCTCGGAGGCACGTCGCATCTACACCTACCTCGGGTTGTTCGGGTATGCGGTGGACTCGGTCATCGTCAACCGGGTGCTGCCCGACTCGATCACCGATCCGTATTTCAAACGGTGGCAGGAGATACAGGCGGGCCACCTCGAGACCGTGGATGAGGGTTTTGCCGAGGTCGATCGCCGCCACCTGCGCCTCTTCGACGAAGAAATGGTCGGTGTGGACAGGCTTCGGTTGCTGGCGAAGGAACTGTACGACGGGACCGACCCGGCGGACCGGCTCTCCCACGTCGAGGGGTTCAACGTGAGGGAGGAAGGTGATGAGGTGCTCATGAGCCTCGCCGTCCCATTCGCCGAGACAGGCGAGGTCGACGTTGTGCGGATCGCCGACGAGATCGTCGTCACCGTGGGCCCCTACCGAAGGGCGTTCATCCTCCCCGATTCCCTGAAACGGAGAGAAGTTCAGCGGGCCAAGTTGTCAGAAGGAATTCTGACGATTACGTTCCGTTGATGGACACCAGGACTCGGAAGGCGCTGATGCGCGCCGGCATCCACATGGCGTTGGCGGTCACCGAAGTGCTCAAGGCGGTCCAGGTGATCCTGACCGAGTTGGCGCGTTCGGACGCCGATCAGCCTGATCCGGAGGAGCGGGAACGGGGCGTCCAGCGGATCAAGGTCGACGAGTAACCTGGCCTGGGCATGGGAGTGTTCAGATCGTCTCCATCGGCGTCACAGCCGACCAAACCGCAGCGGGCCGCCGAGGAGGCCCTGGCGCTGTTGCCAAACCTGGTGAAGCTTGGTTGGCGGTTGGCCAAAGACCCCCGCATCCCGGTCAAGGCCCGCGTGTTCGCAGGGTTGGCAGTGGGCTACGCGATGTCGCCGTTCGACGTCCTGCCCGGCTGGATCCCGGTCGTCGGCCAGCTGGATGACATTCTGCTGTTGGTCCTGGCGCTCCAATACCTGATGGAGGCGGCCGGCGAGACGGTGGTGCGCCAGTACTGGGAAGGCTCCAGCGACGTGCTGGAGGTGATCGAGGGGCTGGTGGACTGGGGCTCGAGCATGGTGCCGTGGACGGTACGGAAAGCTGTTCGTCGCTACCTCCACAGCTGATCTCCGAGCCAGATCCCGCCGCCAACTCCGGTGCTCCCGTAACCTTTCACGCATGGAATTCCGTCGAATCGGCAACCTGCCGCCGTACGTCTTTGCCGAGGTCAACCAGCTGAAGATCGAGGCCCGTCAGGCCGGTCGAGATGTGATCGACCTCGGGTTCGGCAACCCCGATCTGCCGTCGCCGCCGGCGGTCGTCGACAAACTCATCGAGGCCGCCCGCAAACCCACCAATCATCGCTATTCGACGTCACGCGGAATCCCCAATCTTCGCAAGGCCCTGGCCGACCGCTACCAACGCCGGTTTGGGGTGGAGCTCGACCCCGGAACCGAGGTCATCAACACCATCGGAGCCAAAGAGGGTCTGGCTCACCTGATGTGGACGCTGGTCGAACCGGGGGACACCGCACTCGTGCCCGAGCCATCGTATCCGATTCACATTTTCGCCCCGGTCATGGCGGGGGCGGAGGTGCGGCGGGTCACCCTTGATCGCGACGGCAACTTCTTTTACCGGTTGGAGGCGGCCTTCAACGAGAGCATGCCCCGGCCCCGCGTGATCGTGGTGTCGTTTCCGCACAACCCGACCGGCCTGTGTGTCGACAGCGCGTTCTTCGAGCGACTGGTGGCGCTCGCCCACGAACAGGATGTGCGGATCGTGCACGACTTTGCTTACGCCGATGTGACCTTCGACGGATACGAACCGCCGAGCATTCTGCAGGTGGACGGTGCCAAGGACGTGGCAGTCGAGCTCTATACCCTCACGAAAGGCCATTCGATGGCGGGGTGGAGGGTTGGGTTCTTGGCCGGTAACGCGGCCATGATCGCGGCGCTGGGCAAGCTCAAGTCATACCTCGACTATGGGACGTTTCAGCCGATCCAGATCGCTTCGATCATCGCCCTCAACGATCACGACCACTACCCGCATGAGATCTCGGCCATCTACCGGAGTCGACGTGACAATCTCATCGATGGCCTGGGCCGAGCGGGTTGGGACATTCCCCGGCCGCGCGGCACCATGTTCGTGTGGGCTCCGATGCCCGCCCAATTCCTGGACATGGGATCTCTCGAGTTCGCCAAGCTTCTGTTGCGCGGGGCCAATGTGGCCGTCAGTCCTGGCATCGGATTCGGTCCGGCCGGCGAGGGGTATGTGCGGTTCGCCCTGGTCGAAAACGAACAACGCATCGCGCAGGCCGTCAAAGGAATCCGCGGCGTCCTGGCCGATCACGGACTCGGCTAGCTGTGAACAGACGGGCCGGCCGGGTGGTGGTCGCCGCACTGATGGTTGGATGGGTGGCAGCCGGCTGCGGCGGCCCTGGTGCGGCAGTCGATCCGCTGGTGGTGGCGGCCGAACAAGCGGCGGCCCTGCCACCCGGGACGTCGACTTCCACATCGACGATCGAGGCAGGCGACGACCAGCAGCCGGCTACGACGAATGCAACATCGTCTACCTTGGCCGCCGATGCCACCCCGGAGGCCTCGTCCACGGAGGAGACAACCGCTGGCCAGGCCGTCTCCGGAGCTGCTCCGGCTGGGACTGCAGCCGGCCAGGAGCGACGAGACCGGTGCACGGCGCCGGGCGTTGGATTGAGCGTGGTGGTTCCGGCCGAATGGTTGTGCGAACAGGTCACGACCCCGGTGCTCGGAGGCGATGCCTTCATGCTCGCCGATCCCACCGGGACCACCACGGTCACGATCGGCGTCGGCCCCCACACGTTTGCCTGTGAGTTGTTCGATGCATGCGGCCGCCAACCCTTGCCGGTGAGCGACCGGTTCCCCGACACGAGCCTCTTCGAACGGGGCGGAATCACCGAGATCTCCGGTACCCACGCCGGCACAGACGCCTATGTGGTCATCGTGTCGAACAGCGGGGGTCTGGAAACACAGCTGGACACCATCGGCGAAATCCTCGATTCCGCCGAGCTTTCCTAGGTCGGCTCGACGCCGAGCGGCAGGTAGGCCTCGTTGGTGTACTCCACCAACATGCGGTGACTGGAGAATGCGCTGGTGCAGGTGACCATGGAGTTCAGCATCATCGTCACCCACGCTTCCGGGATTCCCTCCGGGCCACGCGAGTAGAACGTGGGCACCACGTCCTTTTCGAGGACGTGATAGAGGCTGTCGGCGTCGGTGTAGTCGTCGTTTGCCTCGAGGCCCTGGGGCCCGAACGTCCACCCATTCACACCGTGCTCGACGGCCTCGGCCCACCAACCGTCGGGAATGGACAGGTTGAGGCAACCATTGATACCGGCCTTCATGCCGGACGTTCCGCTGGCCTCCTTGGGAGGGGTGGGGTTGTTCAACCACACGTCGCAGCCGTTGGTGAGCAGGCGGCCCAGCTCCATGTCGTAGTCCTCGATGAAGAAGAGGTGTCCGCGGAATTCGGGGCGTTGAGCGAGCTCGTGGATCCTGGCAATCAGTTCCTGACCGCCCTTGTCGGCCGGGTGGGCCTTGCCGGAGAACACGACCTGGACGGGGTGGTCCGGATTGGTGAGGATGTGCTGGAGCCGCGGCAGGTCCGACAACAGCAGCGTTGCTCGTTTGTACGTTGCGAAACGGCGGGCGAATCCGATGGTCAGCCGATCCTCGGGCAGCATGTCGTCGATCGCTTTGAGCCAGTCCGGACCGGCTCCGTGCCGGGCGAACTGACGACGGATACGGGCGCGCAACGACCGCAGCAGCAACCGCTTCTGGGTGTTGTGAGCGGCCCACACCTCGGCGGGATCGAGCCCCCGGAGCGTGTCCCAGGCATCGGCCTGGGTCAATTTGCGTTCCCAGTCGAGGCCGACGGCGTCGTCGAAGAGCCGGGCGGTGGAAGGCCCGATCCAGGTCGGAACGTGGACTCCGTTGGTGATGCCTTCGGCCTCGCCTCCGATGCGATGGCGCCAGGTGTCGGACGCCACCAGGCCATGGCGCTTGCTGACCCCGTTGACCTTGGCGGCCAGGGCGATGGCCAGCCCGCCCATGTCGAATGGTGCCTGGTCGTGCTCATCCACCCGCCCCAGCTGCGTGACGAGCTCGCGGGAGAGCTCGGGCGCCAGGTAGTCGGTGTAGCGAAGGACCGCGTTCATGTCGAACTTCTCATTGCCGGCCGGCACCGGCGTGTGGAGCGTGAAGAGGGTGTTGCTCTTGACTGCCGAAATCCGTTCCTCGACTGATGCGCCGGCCTGGCGAGCCAATCGATCGATCAGCGAGAAGGCGGCGTGGCCCTCATTGACGTGCCAGGCAGAGGGCTGGATGCCGAGCTTGTCGAGTGCACGAGAACCACCGAAGCCGAGCACGATCTCTTGAGCGAGGCGCGCTTCTCGACCGCGCACGTAGAGGAGGTGGGTGATGGAGCGGTCAGAGGGCTCGTTTTCGGGCAGGTCGGAGTCGAGCATGAGCAGCGGCACCCGACCCACCTGGAACTTCCACACGGCGATCTGCACCACCCGACCAGGGAATTGGAGGGGGATGCGCAGTGGGGTTCCGGTGCGATCTGCGACGGGGAAGGCGGGGATACCGCTGAGGTCGGCCGGGGCGTAGTAATGCTGCGAGTCGCCGTGGGGGTCGATCGCCTGATGGAAATACCCGCGTCGGTACAACAAGCCCACTGCCACCAATGGAATTCCGAGGTCGGAAGCAGTCTTGAGGTGGTCGCCGGCCAGTACGCCCAGGCCCCCTGAGTAGAACCGGAGGCTGTGATGGAGGCCGTACTCGGTGCACAAATAGGCGATCGGCCCGGCCATCTCCACCTCGCGGGAGTCGAACCAGGTGTCGTCGGGCCGCATGTAGGTGTCGAATCGTCTGACGATCCGCTCGTAGAGGTCGACGAATGCGGGGTCGGTCTCGAGCGTGCGCCACACTTCTGGATCGACGCCCTGGAGCAGCGGCATCGGACTGCCGAGCTCCTGCCAGCGCTGGCGATCGATGCGGCGCCAGAGGTCCTGAGCCTCGTGGTCCCAGGTCCACCAGATGTTGGTGGCCAGGTCCCACAGCCGATCGAAGCTTTCGGGAAGCGACAGCGTCGTGCCGCCGATGATGGGTATCTGCGGATAGGTCATTGCAATCCAAATCGGGAAGCGGGCATGTTAGGGCGCCTGCGCCCCGGACCCACGCCCATTATCCCCACCGTATGATCATCGGCGAAAGGAAACGATCATTCATGGCTTTCAGCAACGGTATAGCCGATTTCCGTTCTGATACCGTCACCCAGCCCACCGCTGCCATGCGCAAGGCAATGGCCGAAGCCGAAGTCGGCGATGACGTATACGGCGAAGACCCCGAGGTCAATCGGCTCCAGGAAGAGGCGGCCGCCATCGTGGGGAAGGAAGCGGCATTGTTCGTCGCCTCGGGAACGATGGCCAATCAGGTGGCCGTTGCCGTGCACACCCGGCCGGGGGACGAAGTGTTGGTGTGCCGGGGAGCACACGTTCGGCAGTGGGAGGCATCGGCTGCCCAGGCCAACAGCGGCGTGGCCGTGCGGGAGGTGACAGCTCCGCGAGGAGCGATCGATCTCGAGGAGCTTCGTGGCCATTTCGAGTTCCCGCTCGATGACCACATCGGCATCTATCGGCTGCTGAGCCTCGAGAACACCTTCAACGGCAACCTGGTGCCGTTGGCCCACATGGAGGCTGCCATCGCTCTCGCCCGGGCGGCGGGAGCGGCCGTCCATCTCGATGGCGCCCGCCTGTTCAACGCCGCCGTCGCAGCCGGCGCCGAGCCATCAGATCTGGCGCATGGCGTGGATACCGTGGCGTTTTGTTTCTCGAAAGGACTCGGCGCCCCAGTTGGTTCGGTGATCTGCGGGAGTCGGGATCTCGTGCATGAGGCCCGGCGCATCAGAAAGCGGCTCGGAGGAGGTATGCGGCAGGCCGGGGTGCTGGCGGCTGCGGCCCGTGTGGCTCTGGCCGGTTGGCGCCGGCTGGAGGAAGACCACGAGCTGGCCACCCGGCTGGCGAGCGACTTGCGAGACGTGGTGGGAGAAGCGGTGGTCGAGCGGGTGGACTCCAACATGGTCTTCCTCGACCAGGCGCACCTGCCCTTTCCTCTCGACGGGCTGCTCGCCGATCTGCGGTCCAACGGAGTTCTCGTCGGCAAGCTGTCGCTCGAGATCGCCCGCATCGTCTGCCATCAGGATGTGGACGCCGACGACGCTGAGCGGCTTCTCGCAGTCGTCCGGTCCCACGGCGATGCGTGAGCGGTCCGTAACCGTCACTGTCCGCGAGGGGTCTGATCTGTAGATGCGCTACGCAGTGTTGTTTCCCGGGCAAGGAAGCCAGTTCGTCGGGATGGGCGCTGACTTGTTTGCAGCGCGTCCCGGCCTCCTGGGCCCGGCGGCCGATGAGGTGCTCGGGTGGTCGCTCGAGGAACTCTGCCGGGATGGGCCGGAGGAACTGCTGACCCGCACCGACAAGGCTCAACCGGCTCTGTATGCGTTGTCGTATGCGTTGTGGGAATCATTCCAGGCGGTGGCCGACGCTCCACCCGCCGCCATGGCGGGCCACAGCCTCGGCGAGTACACGGCCCTGGCGGCGGCTGGTGCGATGGACTACCTCGATGGCCTGGCGCTGGTGGCGGCCCGGGGTGAGGCGATGGCGGCGGCGGCGGAGGCGTCTGATCCTTCCACCATGGCGGCAGTGGTCGGCAGCCCCGACGCGGTGGTGGAGGAGATCCTGGCGCAACGGCGCGAAAGTGGAGGCCGGATCTGGGCGGCGAACTACAACGCCCCGGGGCAACTCGTGATCGCCGGAGCGCGGGCCGACGTCGAGTGGCTGGTAGCAGCCGGGAAGGAACTGGGTCTGCGTCGGGTGATCCCACTCACGGTCGGGGGAGCATTCCATTCCCCCTTCATGGCCCCGGCGGCCGAGTCGCTGTCGCGCGCCATTGCCGATGTCGAGTTTCGTGACCCGGTGGTGCCTGTGTACGCCAACGTGACTGCCGCACCCGTGACCGACATACCTCGGTCTCTCGTCAGCCAGCTCACCGGCCCGGTGCGGTTTGTCGAAACCCTGGAGGCGATGGCGGCGGCCGACATCGACACCTTCATTCACCTCGGACCCGGTGACGTCACCGCCGGGCTTGCCCGCAAAATCGTCAAGGGATCGACCGTGATGGTCGGAGATTCAGTCGCTACCGTTGAAGAAGTAGCCGCCATGACCTCGGGAGGAGGTACAGATGCGGACGGCTGAGATCACCGGGTGGGGTGCCTGCGCCCCGCCGACAGTGCTGGCGAATAGCCATCTCGAAAAGATCATGGACACCAGCGACGAGTGGATTTCCACCCGCTCCGGAGTGAAGGAACGCCGGATCTCCCACACCGACAACACCGAGCTCGGACGTGTGGCCGCCGAACGCGCGCTGGCGGCGGCCGGCCTGGAGGCAGCGGATATCCAGTTGATCATTTACGCCACGGTGACGCCAGACATGCTTTGCCCGTCCGCCAGCGGGGTGTTGCAAGCAAAGCTGGGCGCCGAAGGATGTGCTGCGTTCGACCTCAACGCCGCTTGCTCGGGTTTCGTATACGGCCTGACCACGGCGAACAGCCTGATCTCGACCGGCGTCTACGACCGGGTGCTCCTGGTCGGCGCCGAGCGCCTCAGTCGGTGGATGAACTACGCAGATCGCACCACGAGCGTGCTGTTCGGAGACGGGGCAGGTGCGGTCGTGCTCCAGCCGTCGACCGGCGGGGCTGGGATCCTGGCCACCACGCTCGGCAACAACGGCACCTGGGGAAGCTCCCTGATCGTCCCCGGGTCGGGGACGAGCGTGTCTTTCATCGAGGCCGAACGAGATCATTCGCAGAACGCGTTGTTCATGGACGGCCAGGACGTGTTCAAGAAAGCCGTCGCCCACATGGCCGACGCCGGGTCGGCGGTATTGGCCCAGGCCGGTTTGACCGTGGCAGACGTCGACCTCGTGATTCCCCATCAGGCCAACCAGCGCATCATGGAGGCCGTTGCCCGGCGGCTGGATCTGACCGAGCAGCAGCTCTTCAGCAATATCGCTTCCTACGGCAACACGTCGGCGGCCTCGATCCCGCTGGCGCTCACCGAAGCCCTCGAGGGCGGTCGCATCACTCCCGGTGCCGTCGTACTGCTCGTCGCGTTCGGGGGAGGGCTCTCGTGGGGAGCAGTGCTACTCGAGTGGGGCGATCGGGTCGAGCCGTTGGAAGGCTCGACCGCCGAGCTCGAGCCGACCGACGCCCCGGTTTTCGACCTGCTCGCCGACAACTTCGCCTACTTCGGTGGAGGTCCCTCGTGACCGATCAGCGGGTGGGGCTGGTGACCGGAGGCTCGCGTGGCATCGGCCGTGCGATCGCTGCACGACTCGCTGCTGACGGGTTGGCAGTCGCTGTCAACTACTCCTCGTCGAAAGACGCTGCCGAGGAGGTGGTGGGCGAGATCGTCGCAGCTGGTGGCCGGGCCATCGTCGTCGGCGCCGATGTCTCAGTTGAGGGGGCCGTCGAAGAGATGTTCGCCACCGTCGAAGAGCGTCTGGGGCCGGTGGCCGTGCTGGTGAACAATGCCGGCATCACCCGCGATGGCCTGGCGGCCCGAATGGCGACCGAAGACTTCACCCGGGTACTGGAGGTGAACCTCACTTCTACGTTCCTGTGTTCGCGTCGCTCCATGCGCAACATGATGCGGGCGCGCTGGGGACGGATCATCAACATCACCTCTGTGGCCGGGATCGGGGGCAACCCCGGCCAGGCCAACTACTCGGCCAGCAAAGCCGGTGTCATCGGCCTCACCCGATCGCTGGCCCAGGAGCTGGGCAGCCGCTCGATCACCGTGAACGCCGTGGCGCCGGGGTTCATCGAAACCGACATGACCACCGACATCGGCGAGTCACGGGGTGCTGAGATCGCCGCCCGCGTAGCAGTCGGGAGAATGGGCCTTCCTGAAGAAATCGCCGCAGCCGTTGCCTTTTTGGCCTCGGATGATGCAAGCTATGTCAACGGCCACGTCCTGGTGGTGGACGGCGGCCTCGCCCTGTGATGGCCGCCGACCAGCCGAAGAACCGGGATGACAGCCGAGAACCTGCGAGTATGAGGATCAGCAAACAGCTGAGGCCATGAGGAGGAACGAATGGATCGTGCAGAGGTAGAAGCAAAGCTGAAGGGAGTCTTGGTCGATGAGCTCGGCCTCGATGCCGACAAGGTGACCATGGATGCCAGCTTCGATCAGGACCTCGAAGTGGATTCTCTGGGCGTTGTGGAGCTTCTCATGGCCCTCGAAGACAACTTCGGAGTCGCCATCCCGGACGAGGAGGCCGAAAACATCGGTACGGTCGGACAAGCGGTCGATGTCGTCTTGGCGAAGATGGGCGAGCAATGAACAACGGCCGACGGGTCGTGGTCACGGGGTTGGGGGCGGTCACGCCGTTGGGCGTCGGCGTTGATGCCTCGTGGAAGCAGGCTACGTCGGGTGTGTCGGGGATCGGCGTCATCGAGCAGTTCGACACCTCGAACATCAAGGTCAAAATCGGGGGCGAATGCAAGGACTTCGACCCCGAGGCGTTCATGGACCGCAAGGACGCCCGCCGCATGGATCGGTATTCCCAGCTCTTTCTCGGCGCTGTGTCGGAGGCGATGGCCCAAAGCGGGCTCGACTACTCCGAAGACGAGGAGGGGGCCATGCGGGCCGGGATGGTGGTCGGGACCGGGATCGGCGGCATCAAGTCATTCGAAGAGCAGGTCCTCGTGATGCACGAGCGTGGGCCCGGCCGCATCAGCCCATACGCCATCACGAGCATCATCGGGAACATGGCCGGGGGAGAGGCTTCGATCGCTTTCAACCTGCGCGGCCCCAACACGTCGGTGGTCACCGCATGCGCTGCGTCTGCCAATGCGATTGGCGACGCCGCCGCCATCATCGCCCGGGGTGACGCCGATGTGATGGTGGCGGGAGGTTGTGAGGCTCCGCTGTGTGAGTTCTCGGTCGGTGGTTTTGCGCAGACCCGGGCGCTGACCACCGACTTCAACGACAACCCGGAGGCGGCTTCACGTCCCTTCGACGCAGACCGCAGCGGCTTCGTGATGAGCGAAGGGGCATCGGCGCTGGTGATGGAAGACCTGGAACACGCCCTGTTGCGGGGTGCTCCGATCTTTGCGGAGCTGGCCGGCTATGGAATGAGCGCCGATGCCTATCACATCACCTTGCCCCGCCCGGGCGGGTACGGGGCGGCCATGGCCATGAAACGGGCCCTGGAGCAGGCGGGGGTCGTCCCAAGCGACCTCGACTACGTCAATGCCCATGGCACCTCCACCTCGGCCAACGACGCCACCGAGACCGCTGCCATCAAATATGTCCTCGGTGAAGAGGCCGCCGCGCGTGTGCCCGTCTCCTCGACCAAGTCGATGACCGGGCACATGCTGGGAGCGGCCGGTGCCATCGAGGCCATCATGACGATCAAAGCCATTCAAAGCGATCTGGCGCCGCCCACCATCAATTACGAGACACCTGATCCCGAATGTGACCTGGACTACGTGCCGAACGAGGCCCGCTCGATGTCGATCTCGGCCGCTATGTCGAACTCGTTCGGTTTCGGTGGTCACAACGTGTCACTGGTCTTCCGGGGATACGACCAGTAATCCTTCAGGCCTCCGGGTGATCGGGTCGAGCCGGATGAGTCCCGGCGTCCCGGTGCTCAATGGTTCGATCCACGCCCTTTGATGGCTCGCCGTCGGGAAGTCTGGCGTTCGAAACCTCGCCGTTTCGATTCTGCAGCGCCCGCCACTCGGCGAGGGATCGCACGACGAGGACTGCCACGACGAGCGTCCCGGCGAATCCCACCGCTGCCCCCAGCAGCGAGAAGGCGAGCTCGGTGGGGCCGCAAGACCCGGAGCAACCGACCCGCCCGACCGCGCCTCCGATGAACCAGCCCAGCACCGTGGCGGCCAGGACCGGAATGCCGATCCACGGATTGGGAAGCCGGGGCAGCCCCTCACTCATCTGTGGGGTCCGGGATCGGGCGTCCTGAGCTGTCGTAGCCGGCTGCCCGCAGCAGGTCTTCCGGTACCAATTCCGGTGGAACCGGAACCGGGGACACCCGGCGTGGGGTCGCCTCCGTGATCGCCAACAGCGCCTGCGGGTGCCAGGAGAGCGCCACCAGGGCGGCGGTGCCCAACGCCGTCAACATGTTGGCCGGAAACGGCGAGCCGAGGATGACCGGAATCGTCACGAGCGGGAGGATCAGGCGGGCGCTCCAGAGACCGAGTTGCATGGCGCGGCTGTACGTGATCGCCACGAACAGCACAAAGGCGGCCCAGAGGACCAGTCCCCAGCCGTCGGAGTCGAGTTGGCCGGCGGCGGCCAAGGCCGGTAGAGCCAGCAAGCCGAGCGTCAACACGATCGCCTGGTCGGGGATCGGAGCGGCGGGGGGAAGCTTCCGCAACCCGACCTGCCCCCACGGGGTCGAGATGATCGCCAGCGCCAACGCCGCCGCGACGCTGCCGACCACCCACCAACCGGGCGTGGTCAGGAGTGGCATGAGAAGGAGAGCCCCCATCGCCAGCTGGGTCAGGCGCAGGCTCCAGCGTCCGCGGCTGAGGACCATGCCGAGCGGCCCGACGACCCCCACCGCCAGCACCGACAACCCGAGAACCTGGTGGGAAGCGCCTTGCTGGAGTACGAGCAAGACTCCCCACCACCCGGTAGCGGCCAGCGCCACCCCTGCTCCCACGAACAACGTCATCGCGTCATTATCGCTGGCCGGGTTGCCAATGGGCGATCTCGAGCCCATCGGCCGGCCGGATCGTGATGACCGAGCCATGCACCGGCTTGTCCACGTGCAGCTCGCCCAGGGGGCGTCCCGTGAGCACGAGCCGCGCCGCCTGCAGAGGGTCCTGGTGAGTGACAAAGGCCACCGAGCCGGTGGGATGACGCCGGTCAGCCTCCTCGACCTCGCGTTGCATGCGCTCTGCCAGGCTCGTCAACGATTCTGGCGAGAAGGGCAGCCGGGTCGGGTCGGCCCAGTATTGATCGATTTCGCCCGGGAAGTAGTGGTCGAGATCATGCCAGCGATACCCCTTCCAGCGTTGGGCGAGCCCCCACTCCGTGAGCCCTGAGCGCACGGCCGCCTCCACCGCCAGACCGGTCTCTTGCCAGGTTTCCCGGGCCCGGCGGAGGGGCGACACATAGCAGGCGACCGGCGGCGCCTCCGACAGGCGGCCCCCGACTTCGGCGGCCTGGAGGCGGCCGAGTTCCGAGAGGCCGAACGACTCGATGTCGGCGTAGCAGATGTTGTCGGGGTTGTGCACCTCGCCGTGGCGTATGAGGTGGATAAGATCGGCCATGCCCACAAGCTAAACGGCCAGCAGTCAGTTCCGATCATGCCCAACCCGGGGATAGGCACCAACCCAGACCTCATCCAGGATCTCCGGAGCAGCCTGCCCGACGGAAGAGTCCAGGTCGATGCCGACGTGCTGGCCGCCTACTCCCAAGATCGGGCAATCTTCGAGAAGGCCGGCGTGCCGCTGGTTCTCGTGAGCCCGCAAGACGCCGATGAGGTGGTGACGGCGATGAAGGTGGCCGCCGCCCACGAGGCCATCGTCGTTCCCCGAGGTGCCGGCACCGGGCTGACGGGCGGAGCCAACGCCATCAACGGATGCGTGATTCTCTCTCTTCACAACCTCGACCGGATACTCGAGATCGACCCTGTCAATCGGACCGCCCGCGTCCAGCCGGGTGTCATCAATCGCGATCTCAAAGAAGCCGTCGCATCCCACGGGCTCTTCTACCCACCCGATCCGGCATCGTTCGACATGTCGAGCATCGGGGGCAACGTCGCCACCAACGCCGGTGGCTTGTGCTGCGTCAAATACGGAGTGACTCGCGACTACGTAGTCGGGCTGGAGGTGGTGCTCGCCTCCGGCCAGGTCATCAGAACCGGGCGTCAGGGGACCATCAAGAACACCGCAGGCCTGGACCTGACCGGGATCTTCGTGGGCTCGGAAGGGACGCTGGGCGTCATCACCGAGATCGTCGTGAAGCTCATCCCTGCGCCCCGGGTGGGAGCGACCATGGTTGCCTATTTCCATGATCTGCCGTCCGCCGGCCGGGCCATCTCCCAGGTGTTCGAACAGGGTCTCCAGCCGTCGCTCATGGAGATCCTCGATCGGAGCTCCCTGGAGATCATCGAATCGGTGAATGCCATGGAGCTCGATGTCGATGCTGCCTGCCTGCTGCTGGTGCAAGCCGACGGAGAAGACGCGGACGGGGCCCGATCCGAGATCGAGTCCATGGCCCAGATCTGTGAGGCCCACGGTTCCAGCTTCGTCTACCACGTCGATGATCCGGTCGAAGGCGACATGTTGCTGGAGGTCCGGCGCCGGGCGTGGCCGGCCATGGAGCGCTTGGGAAGAGCTTTGCTGCCCGAGGATGTGGCGGTGGGGCGACGACGGCTGCCTCAGCTGTTGGCAGGCATCAGCCAGATCGCCGAGCGCCACGACATGATGATTCCCACGATCGGACACGCCGGGGACGGTAATTTGCACCCCATCCTCATCTTCGACGAGCATGACGCCGCCCAGGTGAGAACCGCCGAGATGGCCTTCGGAGAGATCGTGACTCTGGCGCTGGAGCTGGGAGGGACCATTGCGGCCGAACACGGGATCGGCACGCTCAAACGCCGGTTTCTCGAGCAGGAGATCGAGCCGGGCCTACTCGATATCCAACGACAGATCAAAGCAGTATTCGATCCCGGCAATCGCATGAACCCCGGCAAGGCACTCTGACATGGAAGAGGCCTGGTCCACGCCGATTCTGCACGTCGACATGGATGCGTTTTTCGTCGAGGTGGAACGGCGGCTGCGGCCGGACCTGCGCGGCCTCCCGGTCATCGTCGGGGGCCTGGGACGTCGGGGGGTGGTGGCGTCGTGTAGTTACGAGGCCCGCGCCCGGGGCGTGCATTCTGCCATGCCGATGGCCCAGGCGCGCCGCCTCTGTCCGCAAGCCGAGTTCATCCCGCCCACGATGGCTCGGTACCAGGAGTACTCGGTGAAGGTGTTCACGGTGCTTCGCTCGTTCACGCATCGAGTGGAGCCGCTGTCCGTCGACGAGGCGTTTCTCGATGTGACGGGTCTCCGGCTCCACCATGCGGATCCGCAAGCGGTGGCGGTGGCGATCAGAAAGCGGATCCGGGAAGAGCTCGAGCTGCCGGCCTCGGTAGGGATCGCGCCGAACAAGTTCCTGGCCAAGCTGGCGTCGGACCGTGCGAAACCCGACGGCCTGTTTTCTGTTGCCGCCCAGCAGGTCCGCCAGTTTCTCGATCCGTTGCCGGTGAGAGCACTCTGGGGGGTTGGGGAGGCCACTCACGCGGCGCTGGAGGGCCTTGGGGTGGAAACCGTAGGCGACCTCGAGGCGGTCCCGCTGGCAGCCCTCACGACTCGTCTGGGCCCGGCTGTCGCTCAGCACCTGGAGGCCTTGGCCCGGGGCGAAGACCCCCGGCGGGTGGAACCCGGTGGTGACGCCAAGTCGATGTCGGTCGAGCAGACATTCGCTCACGACATCTCCGGGCGTTCCCGGGTGGAGGCCGAGCTACTGGCCCAGTCAGATCGGGTTGCCACCCGCCTACGGTCGGCCGGGGTGGCGGCCCGCACCATCGCCATCAAGGTTCGCTATGCGCCGTTCGAGACCATCACGCGGAGCGTGACGCCCGGCACCGCGGTTGACACGGCCCGCGACATCTATCGCCTGACCCGGGAGCTGGTCGGCCGGGTGGAGGTCGATCGCCCTATCCGGCTCATTGGTGTCGCCGCCTCCCAATTGGTCGACAACGATCAGCCACGCCAGCTCGGTTTGCTCGAGCCGGGTCAAGTCGAGGTGGCGCCGGACGGCTCAGGTGCTTGGGGCGATCTGGCCGATGCAGTAGAGGACGTCCGCAATCGCTTCGGAGACCGGGCAGTGGGACCTGCCCGGCTGGCGGGGGCGCCGGACGTATCTGATCCGGATCGGATGTACGGTCCAGGTGGTTGACTACGAGCAGGTTTTGAAGTAGGCGTATAATCGAGATTGTTCTTAGGAGTTATGACCCATGCCACTCAACGATCACGAGCAAAAAATCCTCGACGAGATCGAGGCCCAGTTCTACCGACAGGATCCAAAACTGGCAGACAAGGTGCGCAACGCATCGGTCGGCCTCTTCGGGGGTGCCTCGATGGTGTGGGCGGTGCTCGGGTTCGTGTTGGGCCTGGCGCTCATGATCTTCTTCTTTCCACAAGACGGTGGTACTCCCCTCGCCGTCATCGGCTTCTTGGTGATGGTGGGGTCCGCGTGGATAGGTGTGCGCGGTCTCGATCGAGGGAGCGATTCGTCGGGTCGGCGCGGAGTGGGATCCTCCCTTGCCGCCCGCCTGCGGTCCAGGTGGCAGCGAGACGACTAGCTGTCTAGAGTGGCCGAACCTCCTTGGCGGGAAGGTGGCGGGACCGAAGAGACCGGCGATCAACCGGCACCACCTTCGATGGTGACCAGCCTTGATCCCCAGTCTGTCGGGCCCAGGACTCGGGCAACGAGTCCCGCGCAGCGTTGTAGCTGAGCACAACAGATGGGCAACTCGTTGTCCTGACATGCAAGACACGGGCAGGTAAAAGGGGAGACGGAGGAAGACGGGCTTGGAAGGCTTTACAGCTCAGCAGGCGGTTCGCTTGACGGGATGCACGGGGCATCAACTTCGCTATTGGGATCAGAAGAATCTCGTTTCACCATCACTGCAGTCCACCGGCGGTCGTCCGGGACGCCGACGCTTGTATTCATTCCGAGACATGGTCGCTCTTCGTGTCGTGAAGAGCCTCCTCGACAACGGAATGTCACTGCAGCGGATTCGGCGCGCCTGGAGCTACCTCCGGCGAACGGGCGACATGGACGCGCAACTCGCCAAAATCGCTCTGGACGCAACGAATTCGGACGACAGTGACGAGGCGGTGATATCCGCGCTCATCGAAGGGCAGCTGGCGTTCTTTGCATCGATCAACGCCATCGCCCGCCAGGTCGAAGACGACATCACCCGCTTCGAGCTCGATCGCGAAGCATTCCTCGAGACGATCCGACAGGTGGAAGACGACGTGCTCTCGGAGGCGTCCGGCGCCTGAGATCAGCGGCGGCGCCTGAGATCAGCGGCGGCGCATGAGCGATCGGAGCCGGTACAAGGCGGCGAGACGCTTGGGCATGGGCTGCTCTCGTAATTCCTGGGTCACCGACTGGTAGGAACGGACAGCCTCCGACAGCACACCTCGTGCGGGGGCGCCCGGTGGTCCGTAGGTTTGGCGGCTGTAGGCCGCAGCAAGAGGACGCATCGAGGGTCGCCGCGACGCCATCTCCTCCGGCGTGTCGGTTGGGTGAGGTCCTTGGTCGGCGTCCCGCAGTCGGTCGACGAGGTCGGCCCAGGCGCCGCTGATGTCCCCGGTCTTGAGGGAGTTGAGGCGCCTTCTTCGTCGCAGAGCCTTCAGGCCCGGGATGACCCCGAGGACGACCGCTGCGACGGCTGCCACGCCGATCACCTCGGGTAACCAGCCCGGCAGGCGTTGGCCGCCATCGGCGTCACCGCCGCCGGCCAGCGGTGACGTGATGTCGAACTGGTTCTCGCCGGGGAACAAGGGAACCGACCCGGCCGCCTCGGCGAGCCGTGCCCGCTCCGCCGCCTCGATTTCTTCCAAGTAGGAGGTGGCGTCGAACGGGAGTGTTCCGGTGGTCGAGGGTGTGTCACTACGAGGTGTGGGATCGAACGGGATCCATCCCATGCCGTCGATCCAGAGCTCGACCCAGGCATGGGCGTTCCTGTCGCGCACAACCACCGTGTCGTTGGAAACCTGCACGCCGGGGGTGAAGCCGAGGACCACCCGGCTGGGGATGCCGAGCGCCCGAGCCATGACCGCCATCCATCCGCTGAACTGCTCGCAGTACCCAGACCGGTAGTGCTCGGACGCCGGGTCGAGGAGCCAATCCTCGGTAGGCGTGCCGGGGGCGGCCGGGGCCACATCGAGGCTGTAATTGAAGCCGCCGGTTCGTCGGAAGAACGTCTCCAGGGCAATGCCTTTCTCGAAGGCGGTCTCGAGACCGAGTGTCTCGTTGCGAGCCAGCGCCGCCACTGCCGACGGCAGCTCATCGGGGAGCTCGAGAAAGACCGCCATCTCATCGGAGAGTTCCGGCGCCGGCCGGGGCTCGGCGGAGCCGGCAAAGACGCCATCTTGGCCTGCGGCGGCAAAAAGAGGGGATGTCCCCCGCTGACCGGCGCTCAGCGAGACCAGGTCGATTTGGGGGATCTCGCTGGTCACGGCATAGGTGAGTCCCCGGTACGCATTGGCATCGATGTGGAGCGACCCGTCGGGGGCTACGCGGGCGGTTTCGTAGACCAGCCGGGCGTTGGAGGCGAGCTCGACCGGTGCGTAGGCAGCGGGTAGCCAGCTGTTGGCCAGGGCGTCAATGGTGATGGTCTGGCGCACCCGGGTCCGGTCACCCCGGAACGACTGGCCTTCTGCTTCCCACTGAGTCTCGGTGGAGGGTTGGAGCTCGGGGGCGGTGGCTCCCCACCAGCGGCCATTGAAATTGTCCAGCGTCAGCAGGCGGTAATACACGTTGCGGGGGTTGACGTCACCCTCGAGCCTCACCGAGAACACGACCGCATCGGACTGCGAATTGAGTTGCGTGCGGACGTCGACGAACGGGTTGTAGGCGATGCTTCCATAGAAGTCGCCCCCCAGGCCGGAACCGGTGCGCCAGGGAACGGTGCCGCCGGCGGGCACGAGCGGAGTCAAGAGCGCAGATCCGGCGAATACGATGAGTACCAGGACGGCGGCCGGGCCCAGCCGGCGCCACGCTCTCCCTTTTCGCCAACTGGGCCACCTCTCGTTGCGGGCCGTCAGGCCGACGAGTCCGGCGGTCGCCAGCAGCACGAACGCAAACACCCAGGTCCGGGTAGACGGTGTCCGATCGATGGTGGAGAGTTGCAGATAGAACGCCATCGGGGGGACCATGGTGAGGATGGGACGATCATTGAACGCCGCCCACAAGCTGGTGGAGACGAGTGCCCAAATCATCGTCCCGGCCCCGAACACCAGCCCGGCCAAGGGTGTGACGGGCGGGGCTCCGAATCGAAAGCTTCGCAGGGCGGTGACCACCTGATCGCCGGTGATACGCCAGGTTTCCGACGTCGGAAGGACCACATTGAATGTCCCCGGAGCCAGGTAGGCCAGGCCCAGGATCGCCCACACCACCACCTGCACGGCCACGAGCGTTCTCACCGGCCAGCGGAAGGAGAGGCCGGCGGCCGTGATGCTGAGCCCGAGTGCCGCCATGAGGGTGATGACGATCTCCCAGCGGATCCCGACCAGCGTGTCCAGCAGAACGTTCTCGAGCCGGGCCATCGCCAGGAAGAAGGCCCCGATGGTGACTAGACGGATGGTGCGATTGCCCACGCTTGTTCCAGTCCTTTCTGCCACGCCCCCGGCAGGTGATCCAGGTCCGGGACGCCGATGAACATGCCCGAGAGGGTCGCCTCCGCCCCGACGCTCAGCGCCATGCGCCGCCCGAAGGAGCGTTCCAGCACCCGCACGCCGGCCAGGAGCGAGTCGTCGGGGTCGCCGGTGATGACGATGAACAGCCCACCGGCCACCTGCTGATCGATCTGGCGGATGGCGTTTCGGAAGTCGGTGACGGGCCGGGTCCCGGCTTCGGCCAGCCACTCCATGCCCTTGTCGAAGTCTTCTCGCCGATTCACGCCGCGCCCGGGGATGGCCAGCACCGGAGAAACGCTCGCTCGAAAGAGGTGCTGGTAGATCGAAGCGGTACACGACACCGCGTCCTCGAACGCAGTCACCGACGGGTACACGTCGGGCCGGGGGTCGAATACGACCAGCACCGACGTGTTCTGAGGATCCTGGAGCTGGCGAATCATCAGTTCGTCACGCCGGGCCGACGCGGGCCAGTGCACCCGCCGCAGATCGTCACCCTGGCGATATTCACGAAGAGCGAAGAACTCGTCGCCGCCGGCTCTGAGCACCAGGCCCGGGTTCATTCCCGAGTCGTTGCCCCGCGTCACCGGTGTCCCATCCAGGGTCACCACCGGCGGATATACGATGATCCGGTCCACATCGGCGGCCGCGGTCGACTGGTGGGCGACCCCGAGCGGGTCTCCCACGCTCAGGCGGGCCGGGCCGACCTGATGCACCCCCCGGGTGGTGGGCGTGAACTCGTAGCGGGCGGTGAGCGCCTGGCCTCGCCGAAACCTCTCGACTGCGAAGAGAGCCGATGGTTCTTCACCGATGCGGTCTTCGATGCGGACATGGCTGGCGTGGCCGAGGGGCTCGATGCGAAGGCGGATGGATACGGTGTCGCCCACAAAGGTATGTTGGGGCGTGATGGTTCGGTAGATGTCGGCTTCGGTATGATCCCAGGCGACCTTGGCCAGCCCGATGCCCACGCCCATCAGAGCGATCAACCCGGCCGCCATCAGCTCGCGCTCTCCGAACAGCACCCAGCTGATGATGAACCCGAACCCTGCCACCGCCATGATCTGGCCGCGGCTGGTGAGCATGTCAGTGAGCCCCACGTACGGGGACCGAACCGATGATCTCGTGAAGCGTTTCGGATACGCCGGCCCCCCGCATCAAGGCCTCCGGCCGCAGCGCGATGCGGTGAGAGAGAACCGGCACGGCCAGCTCCTTCAGGTCGTCGGGCTGGACGAAGTCCCTTCCCTTGGAGGCCGCCCGCGCTCGGGCTGTGCGCTGCATCGCCAGGCTGGCACGGGGGGACGCGCCGAGCAGCACCTCCGGATGGCTGCGGGTGGCGTCGATGAGGTCAATGAGGTACTCCTGCACATGATCGGAGACGTGCACGCCGCGGGCGATTCCGATCATCTTGACCACGTCCTCGGCCCCGATCACGGGCTCCAGGTCTTCAAAAGAAGACCTGACCGCATGGGCGTTGAGCATCTCGAGCTCGCTGTCGCGGGTGGGGTAGCCCACGGTGATCCGCATCAGGAACCGGTCGAGCTGGGCTTCTGGCAGAGGGTAGGTGCCTTCATGTTCGATTGGGTTCTGCGTAGCGACGACGAGAAAGGGAGGCGGCAGCTCTCGTGTGATTCCGTCCACGGTCACCTGCCGCTCGGCCATCGCCTCCAGCATGGCCGCCGGGGTTTTGGGGCTGGCGCGGTTGATCTCGTCACCGACGACGACGTTGGCGAAGATCGGTCCTCGGCGGAATACGAACTTGCCCCGCTGCCGGTCCCAGATCGATACGCCGGTCAGGTCGGCGGGCAGCAAATCCGGCGTGAACTGGATGCGGTTGAACGTGCCGTCGATCGAGCGGGCCAACGACTTGGCCAGTTGGGTCTTGCCGACGCCGGGGACATCTTCGATCAGGATGTGTCCCTCGGCAATCATGGCCGTGACCATCAGATCGATCACCGATTGCTTGCCCTGGATGACTTTTGCGATATTGGAACCGATTTCGGCGAAGCGTTCGGTGAACCAGCTGGTCCCGGCGGGGTATTGTTCGGATCGGTCGACCATGATTCTCCCAGTGAGCCCGAGTACGTGAGCCCGAGTACGCATCAACGCACGGTTACGGCAACTCAGATTAGCCAGTCATGTCATTTGCGCCTTCCCGCTCACCGCTCTCATCCCGGGTTCCGACGGGGCCGTTACCTAGAGTCACCGCCGTGAAAGAAATGGTTCGCGCTCTGTTCCCGCGACCCGGCCTGTGGCTCGAGGCCGTCAGGGCCGCCTGGGCTTTGCGGCCGGTGTCCGGTCGTACGCTGCGGGGGCCGTTCTATCGCTGGCGCATGACCACCGCCTACGGGATGCCCGTCGAACACCCGACCGGCGCCGATCTCGTCGACTTCCTCGAATGGCGAAAGCGGCAGCGGGCATGACGAACGGAGACCTCGCCGCCGCCCTCCGTTCGATTCCCGGCGTGCAGGATGCCGAGGTCGGCGACGAGGTCACCGAGCACGAAGGCGTCCGGGTACGGCTCACGTCTGACGCCGATCCCAACGCCGTCGCCCAGGCCGTCCGGGCGATCCTGGCCGACCGTGGCCTGCGCAGCCGCATGGCACCACCCCGTACGCGGGTCGAGCCCCCCTCGGCGCCCCCACCGCCCATGCCGGTGGGGGGATTCCCTTCGCCTTCTCCCGAATCGGTTGACGAATCCGAACCCGAGGACGCCGAAGGAGAGGGGCCGGAGGTCGCGCGGCGAGTACCGGCGCCGGAAATCGATCCGGACGCCGACAAAGGAATCGATGAGCGGGCTCATGAAGACGTCGCCCCGGCCGGCGGGGCGGCCCAGGAGCTCGAGAGCGCTCCACCAGAACCTCCTGCCGCCCTCCACCGACCGCTGGGGGGCATCGCCTCGCTGCGCCTCGAAGAGGATCGCTTTGGCGTGACCATCACCGCCGTGGCCCAAGACGGCACCGCGGCCGTTCGCAAGTCCCGGGCCAACGAAGACGCCATTCACCGTGGCGTTGTGGCGGCCGTGTCGGCCCTGTTCGACCCGCAGGCTCCGGCCCCGGCGGTGGTCGCGATCGAAGAGTCGTTGCTGGGGGGCGAAGAGATCGTGACGGTCGTGCTCGATGACAGCGAGAGCAATCGGCTCGTGGGCGCCTCCGTCGTGGGGGCCGAACGGGCATTCGCCATCGCCCGCGCCACGTTTGCCGCGTTCGCAGATCGCTGAGACAACCCGGCTTCGGCCCTCGACGCAATCGAACACCGTCGGTGTGGACACTGATACGCTTGGTGATTGCATAAAGTGCTGGCAGATATGAGGACGGAGGAAGGGTTGATCTTCTCGCATTCGCGCGACCTCACGCGCCCGGCCAAAGGACTGGCGCAGTGCGGGTAGTCGGCTACATCCGCGAGTCGACCCACCCCGACGACGGCGACCCGGCCTTTGTGCAGGGAGAGAAGATCCGGAGCTGGTCACGCAAGACCGGCCACCACCTCCTCGCCTGGTTCCAGGATGTTCGACAGCAAGGACACCGGCTGTCGCGCGACGGATTCTCGGCGTTGCTTCAGCAGGTGGAACGAAGCGACATCGAGGCGGTGGTCGTCTCGGAGCTCGCATCATTGTCGTCCGACATCATCGTGCAAGAGATCATCCTGTGGGACCTGCGCCTACGCGGCGTGTCGGTGGTTTCGGCCGATTCCGGCGAGATGCGCCAGTTCGATGAACCGTCGACCACCCGCCTGGTCATCCGGGATGTCCTGAGCCGGGTCGAGGACTACCGGTCGTTCCTGGAATCCACCAATGGTGTGACCAGGGCGCTGCCGGCCCGAACCGAGGAGCTCGACGAGGTGGTGGTCGAACTGCTGCCGCCCGCCCAGCGCCGGCCCCAGCAATTGGACACGCCCTAGCTAACCTGATCGACCTTATGTCCCGGTCGCTGGTATTGAACGCCACGTATGAGCCACTGTCGATCGTTCCTGCCAGGCGGGCGATGGTCCTGGTGCTGCGGGAGAAAGCCATCCCCGTCGAGAACGGCGATACGACCTGGCACTCGGAGCTGCTGTCGTTGCCGGTCCCGACGGTGATCCGGCTCCGCCGATTCGTGAAAGTGCCTTATACGCGACGGGTCGCCCTCAATCGGCGGGCGGTGTTCGTCCGGGACAACTTCACCTGTCAGTATTGCTCCGGTCCGGCCGAGAATCTCGACCACGTGGTACCCCGTTCGCGAGGTGGCGAACACTCTTGGGAGAACGTCGTCGCCTGTTGCAAACGCTGCAACGTACGCAAGAGCGATCGAACGCTGGAAGAGGCCGGCTACCAGCTCAAGAAGCGGCCCGGCCCCCCGAACCGCTACGGATGGGTCCTGCTTTCCCTGGGCGCCCAACCTCATCCGACCTGGCATCAGTATCTCGAGGCCGTCCCCGCCTGATTCCTGCTTCGCGATCCGAGATCCCGAACCCCTAGGGTGGGATCATGGCCGGCTGGGGAATCATGGGGACTGGTGGGATCGCCACCGCCATGGCCGGGGCGCTGCGGGAAGCGGGCTCTGCGATCGTGGCCGTGGGTTCCGCCAGACCGGGGGCAGCCACCGAGTTCGCCGCCCGGTTCGACATTCCGGTGGCAGTGGAATCTCACGCTGCCGTTGCCGGCGTCGACGGTGTGGACATCGTGTACGTAGCCACGACCAACGACCTTCATCACTCGAATGTGTTGGCGGCGGTCTCGGGCGGGAAGGCCGTCCTGTGCGAGAAGCCGTTCGCGCTGAACCGCCGCCAGGCTCAGGAGATGGTGGCTGCGGCCGGCGAGGGCGGCGTGCTGCTGGTGGAGGCGATGTGGATGCGGTTCCTTCCGTTTCTCGACGTTGTCGACCGCCTGCTGACCGAGAATACGATCGGCGAGGTCACGCACGTCGAGGCCTCGTTCGGATTTCCGGCTCCGGCCGATCGGGAGCGCCGCTGGTACAACCTCGAGCAGGGTGGCGGAGCGCTGCTCGACCTGGGGATCTATCCCCTCACGTTGGCCTACCACCTGCTGGGACCGGTGGGAGCGTTCGCCGCCCTGGCCCACAAGGCGGCGACCGGGGTGGACACGGACGTCGGGATCGTGTCACACCACGGTCCCGCCGCGACGTCGCTCTCGGCGTCGCTCGTCACCGACATGGCCAACGAAGCCATCATTGGTGGGAGCAGGGGCCGGCTCCGCATCCACGCCCCGTTCCATCACAGCTCGACCATCACACATGGACGAGGCGGTGAGCTCCTCGCCACCCACGACACCTCCTATGCCGGCCACGGTTTCGCCTACCAGATTCGCGAGATGGAGCGATGCCTCGAAGCCGGTTTGACCGAGAGTCCACGGCACCCGCTGTCGGACACGCTGGCGATCGCCGAATGGATGGACGCCATCCGGCGCCAGACGGGTGTCGTGTATCCGGCAGACGGGGCTTAGGCGAGCCCGCTACTGATACGGATCCCGGTCGATCCAATCGCGGGCACTCAGTTTGGCCCCCGTCGGTTCCGGGCAATCTGGTCTCGCCAGGTAGAGGAACACGGGCATGATCTCGGCGGGGGAGGGGATTGTCGATGGGTCCTCCTCCGGCTGAGCTTCGGCCCGCATGGGCGTCGCCGTGCCTCCCGGGTTCACCGAATAGACCCTTCCCGGCCATTCCTGGGCGAGGATCTCTGTCCAGTTCTCGAGCCCGGCCTTGCTGATGGCGTACATGCCCCAGGGGGTTCGCCCGCTGCGGCCCACAGAGCTGGACACGGCGATGATCGTCGCCTCCTGCGCCAGGTGGGGAATCAGCGCCTGGTGCAGCCGCTGGACGGCGGTGAGGTTGATGTGCAGCACCTCTGCCCAGGCGTCCTCCGGATAATCGGCCAGCGGCACCTTTGGCCCCAGTACCCCCGCCGCGTGTACGACGACGTCGAGCGGACTGTCGAGGCCGGCGGCCACCGACCTTCTGCCCTCGGTCGTGGCGAGGTCGGCGGGGATCACCGAGATGACCGGGTTCCCTCCGGCGGTCTCCTCCAGCTCTCGGCGGCGGCGGGCGGTGCCGACCACGCCGGCCCCGGCCTCGGCGTAGCTCCGGCACAACTGGCGGCCGATTCCGGATGATGCTCCGGTGACGAGGATGGTTCTGGCAGTGAGTGGTTCCATGGCCGTGGGAGCCTAGGCACACCGCTGCGCAGCCGGTTTGCTGCGTTTCTTCGGAGTTGGGCCCGACAAAGTGGGAAAAGGTTGTTGACAAATGGAATGAAGTGGACCAAAGTGGGGGGAAGTGGAGGACCAATCAACCGAGGGATCACGTGGCACAGCCCGCTCATGCTTTTCGACATGCCGCTCGACTTGCCGCTCAACCTGCCGTTCAACGGCACAGCGGAGGGCCGGAACGAGGGCTGCACCTCTGGCGCGGGCTGCGGGCTGTCCGCACGAGCCGGGTGAAGGCGGTCGCCGGGATCTCGGAGCAGCAGGCGCGTCGTGTTCGTCGGTGAATACGCCCACACCCTGGATGGCAAGGGCCGACTGGTCCTGCCCAGCCGTTTCCGGGATGGGCTGGCCGACGGTTGCTACCTCACCAAAGGCCAGGAGCGCTGCCTCTACGTCTTCACGCCCGAGCAGTTCGATCGGGAGGTCGAACGGGTGCGGGCGATCCCCCGTACCGATCGCCGCTATCGGACCTACGCCCGGGTCTTCTTTGCGGGTGCCAGCGATCAGCAGCTCGACAGGCAGGGTCGGATCCAGCTCCCGAGCGGCCTTCGTGATTACGCATCGCTGGCCAAGGAGGTCGCGGTTCTGGGCGTCGGAGAACGGATCGAGGTATGGGACCGTGACACCTGGGCCAGCTACCTCGCCGACGAAGCGGAGCAGTTCTACGCGGACATCAGCGACGATGCCCCCGATGGAGGGTTGACATGAACTCCCGACTCCTCGACTGCCCTCACTTTGCCACGACGCTCAGCACCGATTGCCCCTGCTTCGCCGAGCGGATGTTGCAGTTGGCGGTGGACATCGCCTTCCTCGAGCAGGTGGGCTTGTTCGAGGAATCGTCGGACGAGCTCGCTGCCGGCGAAGAAAAAGAAATGACAAATATTGAAAATGAACTTCCGTTAAGTCGCGAAAAAGATCACAATTCAGGTTGGGAAGACGGTGAACCTCTACGATGGGCCGATCGGAAGGGCAGTCAAGAGCTCAACCAGCCAACGCTCCGAGGACATTCGACGAAAGACCCGCAGAAGGGAAACGCTGGTGTATTGCCAGCCCCCCGGATGCCATATGGAAGACCCCTTACTCCGCCCGCTTCCATGTTGGCGCCAGCGCTCCGGGGGGCTGGCAATGAACCAGACACCCAACCCGGGTCACCGACCAGTGATGCCGGACGAGGTAGTCGCCGCCTTCCAATCAGTTCCGTCGGGCACGATCGTCGACGCCACGTATGGCGGCGGGGGGCACAGTCACCTCCTGCTCGCAGCCGGAGGCCCGGGGCGCCATATCCTGGCAATCGACCAGGATCCGGACGTGAAGGGATGGGAGGACGAGGGGGAATCGGGCCGTCTGACGCTGGTCACGGCCAACTTCCGCCATCTGCGGCAGATCGCTGAGGAGATGCATCTTGATGCGATTGCTGGAGCTCTATTCGATTTGGGTTTCTCATCCATACAACTGGATGACTCTGCGCGCGGCCTTAGCTACCGACAAGAAGGACCGCTCGACATGCGGCTCGGGGAGCGACCCGGCCGTGGAAGAGGTGGTTCCGGCTCGCAACGTACTGCCGCCGAAATCGTCAACGAGGCCGATGTATCCGAACTCGCCCAGATCATCCGGCGCTATGGCGAGGATCCGATGGCCGGGAGGATTGCCCGAGCCATCGCCGGGGCCCGCCCCATCGCAACAACAACAGAGCTTGCGTCCGTCATCGCCGATGCGGTCCCTGCTCGTCTCAAGCGGAATCGTCACCCCGCCCGACGCACCTTCCAGGCTCTCCGCATCGCCGTCAACGCAGAACTGGAAGCACTCGAGGAGGGGCTCGATGCCGCTCTTGACCTCCTTGCTCCAGGAGGACGAATAGCCGTGCTGAGTTATCACTCCCTGGAAGACCGGATCGTGAAACGGGCTTTCCGTGCCCGGTCCGAGCCAGACGACGGTCTCATGCCGGTCGTCTCCGTCGCGCCCAGTCTTCGCGAGATCCACCGCCGTCCGCTCCGCCCCGGCGAGAACGAACTGGCAAGCAATCCCAGAGCGCGCAGCGCCCGTCTGAGAGTGGCGGAGCGACTGTGAGCGCACGCAGTGCCCGTACCCACGGACGCCCGGGACTCAGGGTCGTACCGGGCGCGATGTCCCGGGGCGCTCGCGGAGCGCTGGCGACCTACGGTTGGGCGCTGATGGCAACGCTGATCGGCCTCACCCTGTTCTTCGGCGTCATCTACGCCCGGGTCTTCCTGGACAAGTCGGCCTTCGAGATAGCCGACCTGCAGCGTCAGATCGCGGAGCAGCAACGGCTGAACCAGCAGCTCCATCTACAGGTGGCTGACCTCGAGGCACCCGGGCGGGTGTTCGACGCAGCCCTCGAGCTCGGGCTCATCCACCCCGATGAGCCCCCGATCGTGATCGAGCACCGATGAATACCCGAAGCGCTGAGGTCCGAGTGCGAGGTTTGTCATTGGAGTCGGTCCGGGTTCGGGGCTAGGCCGTGGGGCGCCGTATCACGCGCCCAGGGGTGAGACGCACACTGGGCGTGGCAGCGGTTCTGGCGCTGGGCTGGCTGTACGTCGGGCTGCGGGTGTTCGATCTGCAGGCGGTGCAGGCCTCCGAACTCGGTTCCCAGGCGCTCGACCAGCGGCTGCGGCACGTTGAACTGGCCGCCGACCGGGGAGCGATCCTCGATCGCCACGGACGGGAACTCGCGATCACCGTCGAGGCGTCCACCATCTATGCGAACCCGAGCCAGATCCCGGACCCGCAGGCAGTCGCCCAGGTGTTGTCGGCCGTGCTCGGCAAGCCGCAGCAAGACATGATCGCGGCCCTGAGCAAAGACACCTCATTCGTCTATTTGGCTCGCAAGGTCGATCCTGATGTGGCCGAGACCGTATTGGATCTGCGGTTGCCGGGAACCGAGCAACGGCTGCCCGGCATCTACGCCATTTCGGAATCGGCGCGGGCATATCCGGCCGGGCCGCTGGCTGCCCAGGTCATCGGGGTGGTAGGGATCGACAACGAGGGGCTGGAAGGGCTGGAGCTGACCTACGAGGAATCGCTCAGAGGCACACCTGGCCTGGTGTCCTTCGAGCGGGCGGGAGACGGCAAAGTCATTCCCCAGGCCGACTTCAATCGCACCGAGGCGGTGGCCGGTGAGGACTTGACCACCACGCTCGACAGCGAGATCCAATTCTTCGTCGAGCAGCGGGTGGCTCAGGCGCTGGCCGAGACCGAGGCCGAAGCCGTGACTGCAGTGGTGATCGATACCGACACATTCGAGATCCTGGCCATTGCGAGTTCGCCGACGTTCGACCCACGGTCCCTGGGAGACCATCCGGCCGAACACCGTCGCAGTCGCGCCATCACCGACACCTATGAGCCGGGGTCGACTCAGAAGCTGATCACGATCGCGGCCGCCATCGAAGAGGGGGTGGTCACGGCCGACACGGAGTTCGTCGTCGAGGATCGGACCACGGTGTTCGACCGCGAATATCGAGACTACAAACCGCATGAGCCCTGGGTGCTCACCACTACCGAAATCGTGTCTCGTTCATCCAACGTCGGGACGATTCGGGTGTGGGAAAAACTCGGCAACGAGCGACTCGACCACTATCTCCGTCTCTTTGGCCTCGGGTTCCCGACCGGCGTGGCTTTTCCGGGGGAGTCGAGAGGAGTGTTGCGCCCGGTGTCCGAGTGGTGCGAGTCGTGCGGGGCGTCCACCTCGATCGGCTACCGGGTGGCGGTGACGCCGATCCAGATGACCTCGGTGTTCGCCACAGTAGCCAATGACGGCGTGCGCCTCACGCCGAGGCTGGTGCACGACGCCGCCCCGGTGGATGAGCCGGTCCAGGTACTGTCCGAGGCCACCGCGGCCACCATGCGCTCGATGCTGGCAGGTGTGGTGAACGAGGGCACCGGCAAGGCCGCCGCCGTGCCTGGATACACCGTGGGCGGAAAGACCGGGACGACCCGGATCTTCGACCAAGAGGCCGGCGAGTACGGCGACGACGTCATGGCCAGCTTCATCGGGATCGGCCCCATCGAGGATGCCCGGCTGGCGGTCGGGGTGTTCGTCGAATCTCCCCGCTCTCCAGACAATCCGACCGGGGGCGATGTGGCGGCGCCGGCTTTCGCGGACATCATGCAGTTTTCCTTGCACCGGCTCGGTGTCGGGGCCGGGTCGTGACGCCCATCACCACCTCGGAGCTGGCATCCGAGCTCGGGGCGAGACTGGTTGGCGACGGCGACGTGGGGCTGACAGACGTGAGCCACGACAGCCGTGCAGTCGGCCCGGGAGCGCTGTTCGTGGCAATCCGCGGCCTCACGAGCGACGGCCACCGCTACGTCGATGGCGCCATCGAGAGGGGGGCAGCGGCGATTTGCGTGGAACGAGCAGCCGCCCGACCCGTTCCCGAGATCATCGTCACTGATACCCGGCAGGCGCTGGGACCGGCCGCCAGCGCCGTGCACGGACATCCGAGCAGTGCCATCAAGGTGGTCGGAGTAACCGGAACCAATGGGAAGACGACCGTCACGCAGATGGTGGGCTCGATCAGTGCACACGCCGGTCTCAGGCCCGGGTTGATCGGCACAGTGGGTGCCCGTATCGGAGATACCCCGATCGAATTGGCCCGGACGACGCCCGAGGCCAGCGACTTTCAGCGTCTGCTGCGCCGGATGGCCGATGCCGGCGTCAGCGTGGTGGCCACCGAGGTGTCGTCCCACGCCATGACGCTCCACCGCGTGGATGGGACCCGGTTCGCGCTCGTCGCGTTCACGGGTCTGAGTCAGGACCACCTGGACTTTCACGGTTCGATGGACGCCTACTTCGCGGCCAAGGCGCAGCTGTTCGATCGGACGTTCTCGGACACCGCCGTGATCAACGTCAATGATCCGTGGGGCAGGAGGCTGAGGGAAAAGACGGATCTCGACGTGGTGTCGATCGGAGAGGACATCAGAGTCACGGAGCTGGTCGAGCGACCCGGGGCGTCCCATTTCATGATCCATACTCCGGCCGGGACCGGCCCCTGCACGCTCCCGATCGGCGGTCACTTCAACGTCGAAAACGCCCTGGTCGCCGCCGGCATCGGCCTCGCCCTCGGCCTGGATCTGTCGAGCGTGGTCCAGGGCCTGGAGCGGCTCCCACCGATTCCCGGCCGGTTCGAGCAGGTCCCCGACCCGGCCGGCCGCTTCGTGATAGTCGACTATGCCCACACCCCCGATGGCATCCAGCAGGTAGTGGCGTCCGCCGCCCAGGTGTCCGAAGGCCGGGTGTTCGCAGTGTTGGGGGCAGCCGGCGATCGCGACACCGCCAAACGGCCCCTGATGGGAGAGTCGGCAGCGACCGCAGACGTCGCCGTGATCACCTCCGACAACCCCCGCAGCGAGGATCCGGAGGCCATCATCCGCGCCGTGGTCGAGGGCATCGGAGACGGCCCCGATTATCACGTGGAGGTGGATCGCCGGGCAGCCATTCGGTGGGCGCTCGAGCACAGCGGACCCGGCGATGTCGTCCTCATTCTCGGCAAAGGTCATGAGACCGGGCAGGAATACGCCGATCGGACCATTCCATTCGACGACCGGCTGGTCACTGCCGAGGAGATCGCCCTTTTGGGTGACTCCTCCGGAATCGAGCGGTGGCAGCCATGAGATGGGAGCTGGCACATGTGGCAGAGATCGTCGGCGGTTCGCTGGCGGGAGCCGCCGAGGTGACCGCCATCTCCACCGACTCGCGACAGGAGATGGACGACGGCACGATGTTCGTAGCCCTGAAGGGCGAGTTTCACGACGGACACGATTTCGTTCCTGCGGCGTTGACAGCCGGAGCCGGGTCCGTTGTGGTCGAGCGGGCGACGGGGGCACCCAATGAGGTCGTTGTGGCGGACACGCTTCTCGCTCTGCGCCAACTGGGGTCAGCCCGTCGTCGAGAACTGGACATGCCCGTGATCGGTATCACCGGCAGCTCGGGCAAGACGTCGACCAAGGACCTCATCGAGGCTGCGCTCGGTCCTGGAACGCATGCATCACCACGCTCATTCAACAACGAGATCGGTGTCCCCTTGACGGTGCTGGCGGCTCCTGATGACGCTCGTTTCCTGGTGGTCGAGGTGGCCAGCCGGGGGCCGGGCCACATCGCCGGGTTGATGGACGTGGTCCGGCCGTCCATGGCGGTGATCACGACCATCGGCGTGGCGCACGCCGAGTTCCTGGCGACCGAATCCGAGGTTCGGCTGGCCAAGTACGAGCTGGCAGAGGCCACCAGCGGTCCGCTGGTACTTCCGGCCGGCGACCCGGAGCTCCTCGAGATGGCAACCGGGCGGGACGTGATCACTTTTGGCAGCGAGCTCACGGCACCCGACGGCGCCGATGTTTGGACACGAAATGTTCGGGTCGATCGTCGGGGCCGCGTGTCGTTCACCGTGGAACTGGGCACCGCCCATTGGGAACTGAGCTTGGCGGTCTCCGGCTTGCACAACGCCCACAATGCCGCCGCCGCTTGGGCAGTGGCCGATCGCCTCAACGAGAGCCCGGAGGACATCCGAGCGCGCCTGGCGGCAGCCGAGATCTCCGAATGGCGCATGGCGGTGCACGCCGGCCGGTACACCGTGGTCAACGACAGCTACAACGCCAACCCCGACAGCATGGCCTCGGCGCTCCATACGGTCAAGGCCATGGGCGGCCGTCCGGTGGCCGTGTTGGGGGCGATGGAAGAGCTGGGGGCCCGCGAGGCCGATGACCACGCCGCCGTCGGTGAGCTGGCCCGTTCGCTGGGGTTCCGGGTGATCGTCGTGGGGGAGGACCGGGGATACCGTGGAGACGTGGCCTTCGCATCGGCCGATGAGGCGGCAGCCGGGGTCGGCGATGTGATCGCCGACGGCGATATCGTGCTGGTCAAGGCGAGCCGGGCGGCCGGCCTCGAGAAGGTGGCGGCCGCCCTCGTAGAACGCCTCGAGGGGACCCGGGCGTGATCGGCCTCCTGATCGCAGCCGTCATCGCCCTCACGGTGGCCTTCTTGATTCTGCCGGCTGCTATTCGGCGCCTGCGGGATCGCGGCATCGGCCAGTTCATCCAGGAGGACGTAGAAGGTCACGCCCACAAGCATGGGACACCGACCATGGGCGGAATCGTCGTGATACTGGCGGGCGTCATCGGCTATCTCGTTGCCCACCTGCGTCTTTTCGTGCCGGGGGAAGGCTTCACCCTCGAGACCCGGCCCTTCTCGGCCGAAGGTCTACTGGCCATCTGGGCCTTCGTCGGCATGGGACTGATCGGGTTCATCGATGACTACCAGAAGGTCTCCCAGAGCCGCAACCTCGGGTTGTCGAAGCGCTGGAAGTTCCTCGGTCAGGTGCTGGTGGCGGGTGTGTTTGCCGCCGGGGCCGTGACGGCCGGGATCACGACCGAG
>JBFIPU010000010.1:0-46913 GCA_041609995.1 Acidimicrobiia bacterium | reverse complement strand
TCGGGCCTTGGCCTCGACACCGTGGAACATCTTTTCGTCGTATTGGGCCTGGCTCTGCTCCTTCACCCATTCGCTCACCGCCCGGATCTCGGACTCCTCCACGAAGGCGCCCTGGATCCTCTCCGGTTTGGGGTCACGGGCGGTCACCACCAATAGATCTCCCAATCCGATGAGCTTCTCCGCCCCGACGCTGTCGAGGATGACCCGGCTGTCGGCTTGCGACGCCACCGAGAACGCCATGCGCGAGGGAACGTTGGCCTTGATCACGCCGGTGATCACATTGACGGACGGGCGCTGGGTGGCGAGTACGAGGTGGATGCCGATGGCCCGCGCCATTTGGGCGATGCGCACAATCGAAGCCTCGACCACCTTGCCCGCCACCATCATGAGGTCGTTCAACTCATCGACGACGATCACGATGTACGGAAAGCGATCGAATGACTCCGCCTCGAGCCCGCCGGCGTCCCACTTCTCGTGATAGCCGGTGATATCGCGCACTCCGGCGTCGGCCAGCAACTGATAGCGACGGTCCATCTCGTCCACGGCCCAGTTCAAGGCATCAGCCGCTTTCTTCGGATTCGTGATCACCTTCGTCAACAGGTGGGGGACGTCGTCGTACTGGCCCATTTCGACCCGCTTTGGATCCACCAGGATCAATCGCACCTCTTCCGGCAGGGCCCGCATCAACAGGGAGGTCACCAGCGCGTTGATGCACGACGACTTGCCGGCCCCGGTTGCCCCGGCGATGAGGACGTGTGGAAGCTCGTTGAGGTTGACCATCATCGGCCGACCGGCGATGTCCATGCCGAGCGCAACGGCCAGCGGATTGCTGTTCTCCTTCGCCTCCGGTGAGTCCAGGATGTCGCGCAGAGTGACCAGGCGGCGCTTCTTGTTGGGGACCTCCACGCCAACCGCCGACTTGCCCGGAATGGGCGCCAGGATGCGCACGTCGGGCGTCGCGAGGGCGTATCCGATGTCGTTCGTGAGGCTCGTGATCTTGTTGACCTTCACCCCGGGGGCCAGCTCGATCTCGTATCTCGTGACCGTGGGGCCCGGAACGATCCTCACCAGTTTGGCGTCGACGTCGTGCTGGCGAAGCGTCGCCTCGAGCTCCCGGCCGGTCGATTCCAACGAGCGCTTGTCCTGCGATCCTCCCCGCCCTGATGACAGCAAATCGAGCGGAGGCTTCACGTAGGCGTCGTTCTTGAGAGCCGGGATCGGCGATTGCGCCGCAGGACGCTGCTTCTCAGGGGGGCGCTTGGACCTCTGACTGGCGCGGGGCGGCCGGCTGCGCTCCGGCTTCTGCCCGGCTTCGGGGGCGGGGACCACCGGAGCCGGGGCCGTCCGATGTTCGACTTCCGGGCGCCCGTGCTCCCGGTAGCGGCGCCAGACGCTCCTCGTGTGCCGTCCGGCTGCCCGGCCATGATCGGCCAGCGCCAGGGCGGCCTCTCTCAGGGTTGCCCGGGTGACGATCAAGGCTCCCACTCCGATGACGGCACTGAGAATGATGAAGGCCCCGAGCAGACCCACGACCCGGCGGATGGGAAACGCAATGAGGGCACCGATGACCCCGCCCCGGCCGGATACGACGTCGACGCCCGCGGCCAGCGGCTCAGTCCCGCTCAGCAGATGAAATAGGCCCAGGCTGCCAAGAAATAGGAATGCCAGACCGAGGGGCAGGCGGGCGTGGTCCCCGTCACGGACTCTGCCGAGTATGAGGGTGAGGCCGATCAGGAGGATCCCGAGGGGAACCAGAATCGCCCACACGCCGAACAGGAACCGCAGGCCGGAGACGACGGCGCTTCCCAATGGTCCCGAGAAACTGAAGAAACCAAGCAGCAGGATGAGACCGACGACCAGCAGCACAAGGCCCCAGATGTCGTCGGCCTGACGCTCGAACCGGTCCCGCACCAACCGGCGCAGCCGCGCAAGCGTTCCAGGTTGGTGGGGGGTTGGCCTGGCTGTCTTTCGTTGCACCCGGTTCCGCCCGGAACCCCCACCTCGAGGTGGTGTAGTGCGTGCCATAGGGAGCCGAACCCTACCGACCGCTGCCGGGCATAAGGAGGATTTTCGCGCTCTGTGCTCGAGCCCGCGCGCCCTGCGCGCGCGTGCTCCGGCCGGGGGCCCGCCTAGCCCTCGGTCATCTGGGTGAGCACGGTGCGGAACTGCCGGTTCATCATGAATCGATCGCCCTCGATGACCAGCCGGTCGGTCAGCAGCCCGGGGCGGGTTTCGACCGGGGCGTCGTGCGAGAGCCTGCGCTCAACGCTCAACACCTTGTTCTGGGACCACTTGCTGGTCTTGGCCAGAATGAGCCCCTTGTTCGTCCGCGCCAGGGCATAGAAGGTGGTGCCGTACATCAATACGGTGGCGATGCTGAGCCCGATGAGGCCGCCACGCAGCAACGCATTGCCTTCTCCCGCCAGCGCCGCCACCACCAGCCCGGCGGCGATGCCGAGAGGAAGGGCCCAGCGCGCCCGCTGTTGGACCAGCACCGCCGACTCGGCCATTTCGCCCTCGTCCAGATTCTCGTTGACGCCCGCCAACAGGCGTTCCCGGTATTGAGAAAGGCGGTCCGTCAAAACTCGATCACCACCGGAAGCACCACCGGCCGCAGCTGGGTCTCGACCCGGATGACCCGCCGGGCAGTGTCGTAGACGTGGCGACGGACTGCATCGGGGTCGGGGTTGCCGCTCCTGATGGCGTCCTCGATCTCGCGGGCGACGCGGGCCAGCACATCTTCCGGCTGGTCCATCAGCCCATGGCTGTCCAGATCCGGGCCATACACGATCTCGCCCGTCGTGCTGTCGACTCCAACGGTGATCACGACCACCCCTTCATCGGCCAGGTGACGACGGTCGCGGATCGCCCGCTTCACATCCCCCACCATCGACCCGTCGAGGTACACGTAGCCGGCCGGAACCGCCCGCGTCTCCACGAACGTCTTGTCACCGTCCACCACGACCCGGTCTCCATCCTCACATACGAAGACATCGGGTACCCCCATCGCCTCCGCCAGCGCGGCGTGGGCGCGCAACATCCGGTATTCGCCGTGGACCGGGACAAATGCCTCTGGCCGGATCACGTTCAGGAACGTCAGCAGCTCCGACTCGGCGCCGTGGCCCGACACGTGCACCTTGCTGTTGCGGCCATGGAAAACGTTGGCACCGGTCTTGAGCAGACCGTTGATCACCCGCGAGACCTTCTTCTCGTTGCCAGGAATCGGCGTCGCCGAGATCAAGACCGTATCGCCCTGGCCGATCTTCACGTTCCGGTGCTCGCCCGCTGCCATGAGCGAGAGGGCCGCAAACGGCTCTCCCTGGCTTCCGGTGCAGATCACGATGGTGCGATCGGGATCGTGATCGGATACCTCGTCGATCGAGATGACCTGGTCCTCGGGAACGTCGACGACCCCCAGATCCCGCCCGATCTCCATGTTGCGCAGCATGGAGCGCCCGAGAAACGCGATTTTGCGGCCGTCCTGCAGGGCGACGTCCACGATCTGCTGAACCCGATGGATGTGGCTGGCAAAACAGGCGGCCACCACCCGACCCTCGGCGGCGGCCACGATGTCATAGAGGTTGCGCCCCAGGGACGACTCGGATTCGACGAAGCCGGCCTGCTCGGCGTTGGTCGAATCCGCCAACAGCAGGCGTACACCACTGCGACCCAGTTCCGCAAACGTGGGAAGGTCGGTCGGACGATTGTCGATCGGGGTGGGATCGAGCTTGAAGTCGCCGGAATGGATGATGTATCCCTCGTCGGTGTCAAACGCCACCCCCGATCCCTGCGGGATGGAATGCGAGACCGGGATCAGTTTGAACCGGAACGGCCCCACTTCGTGCCATACGTTGTCGTCCAGGGCAAACAGCTCGGCTTCGATCTCATTCTCTTCCAGACGCGAGGCGGCCAAGCCGACGGTGAGCTCGGTGCCGAAAACCGGGACGTTGACCTCGGCCAGGAAATAGCTCAACGCCCCCACATGGTCCTCATGGCCGTGAGTGAGAATCACGCATTCCACGTCCTTGCGACGATCGATCATCCAGCTGAAGTCGGGCAGTACGAGGTCCACCCCCAACATGTCCTCCTCGGGGAACATGAGCCCGCAGTCGATGAGCGCCAGGCGACCGTCGATTTCGATTGCCGCACAGTTGCGCCCGATCTCCCCGAGGCCGCCCAGGAACGTTATGGCGATGCTCATGCGCTTTGAGCAGCACCCAAGGTTGCAAGCACCTCGTCCACGACCTCGTCGGAGGCCGGTAGCAACGGCAGCCGCGGCGTGCCGACGTCTTTCCACACCCGGCTGAGTGCCGCCTTGAGCGGCATCGGATTGGGTTCCAGAAAGAGGGCGCCGAACAACGGCATCATCGCTGCGTTCAGGCGTTCGGCCTCAGGTCGGTTGTCGGTCCTGAGGGCCCGGATCATGTCCGAGATCTGCCTGCCCACCAAATGTGTTGCAACCGACACGACCCCGGATCCTCCCATCGCGACGATGTCGAAGGTGAAAGCATCGGACCCGGCGTAGACGGCGAAGTCCTCGGGCAAGGCCACCATCTCGTTCTTCGTGTACTCGACGTCGTCAACTGCATCCTTGACACCGACGATGTTCGGATGCTCGGCCAATTCCTTCAGTGTGGGGATCTCGATGAGACGGGCGGTACGGCCTGGGATGTTGTAGAGAAGGACGGGGAGGTCGGTGGCGTCGGCGATGGCGCTGAAATGGGCAAGGAGCCCGGCCTGGGGTGGCTTGGAGTAGTAGGGCGTGACGGCCATCACGGCGTGGCAACCCAGGTCGGCGGCCTTGCGGGTCAAGGACACAGAATGTGCGGTGTCGTAGGTGCCGGTCCCCGCCACAACGGCTGCCCGGTCGCCCACCGACTCCACCACTGTCCGAAACAGGCCCACTTTCTCGAGGTCCGACAGCGTGGGCGACTCCCCCGTGGTGCCGCACACCACAATGCCCTCGGTGCCGGTGTCGACGAGGTGGCGAGCCAGTTCCCAGGCAGTTTCGTAGTCGACTTCCCCCGCTCGGGTGAACGGCGTGACCATGGCAGTCAACACCGAGCCGAAAGGTGTGGATCTCATGGGCATCACGGTAGCAGTCTCGCTCCTACGCTCCAGGACCGGGCCGCCGGCCGGCGGCCCGGCACCGGTGCTCTAGAAGATGATCGGCCCCCGTTGGAAGGAGGCAAATCCGCTCACATCTTCGAAATAGTACGTCGCCAGGTTGAACACCCGCGTCACCGCCCCCTCCCCGGTGTCGAAGACGATCGCCAGCCAATTCCCGGTGAAATCGAGGTCGATGGGTTCAGCTTCGAGATCGAAGGAGGACACATCCGTGCCGAGCGCAACGTCGACGACGGTGACAACCACGTTCCCGGCGGCGTCGACCGTGACAAAGGCGACCCGGTCGTCAAACGGATGGAGCGCCGCCATCGTCACTTCGATGGATTCCGGCCCGCAGCCTGACTCGTACCGTCCGTTAGGAGATTCGACAACCAGGCAACCGTCGTCCGTGGCCCCCTCGCGATCGATGCCGACCGTGGCCGTCGTTTCCCGCTCCTGGGAAAAGTCGAAATCCTGGTACGACGGCATGATGACACTGAGGTGGGTCTCGGACCCGGTGAGATAGACGAAGGTGGAGGTCGAGTCGCCCAGCCCGCGATCGCCCAGCGCCATGACGACTGCGCCCGGCTGGGGGGCCTGCTCATAGTGGCTGTCCAGGTGGTAGGCGCTGTCGAACACGAGTTGGCGGCGGGTCCCGTGGGACGTCAGATGTACGAGCCCGTCTCCCCGGCACGCCTCGAGCACCAAGCCTCCCAATCGATCGGCGACGGCCTTGACCGCGCATTCATCGGTGAGGAACTCGTCCGATCCGGTGGAAAACACGCCGTCCGGGCCGGCAATCAGCATGTCTGGGAGAGCCACCTCTGCCAGCGTTGTGGAGGTAGGCGTGGCGGGCTCGGCCTCCCGGATCAAACCGAGGGCGACAAACAGCACCCCGATCGCCAGTGAAGCTGCCCCGATACCGAGCCACCTAGGAGGACGGGGCGAGACCGAGTCATCCGAGCCCACCGGGACGAGCTCTTCGATGTCCCGGGTCACCGAATCACCCCCCGAACGCCGGCGCCGATCGCATGAACGTCCCCAGACCCTCGTATTCCCTTTTCGAATATGAATCCATATCGATCACCGTCGTCTGCACTCCCCCATCGACCGCTACGGCGACTGCCGCGAATCGCCCGTCGAAGTCGAGGCCGACTGGCTCGCCTTCCATACGCACGGACGCCGTGGTGTCTCCTGACTCGATCGACAGGATCCGCAGTACGTGTGCCCCGGCCGGATTTCGACTCACAAACGCCACCTGCTCTCCCCGGTCGGGCACGGCGGCGGCCACGACCGGTTCCTCGCCGTCGGCGCAGCCGATCGCAAGACTCTGAGGCGGATCGTCCCGGGTTTGGATCTGCATGCACCCCTCGGCCACCACCCACTCACCCAGATCGAAACCCACCACAACCGAGGCACGTTCACCGGAAGCCCACCACGAGAACCGAGGCACCGACAGTTCGCTGACAATGCGCTCGCTCACGTCATAACCGACTGCGTCGACCGAGTCGATCAACGGAGAAACGTTGAGAGCAAGGGCCATCACCGGACCTCCGACGCCGAGCTGCTCGACGAAATGCAATGCGAACTGGTCCGAGGCCACCACCTTCTCTTCACCGTCGGATGCCACGTGCACGATTCCTCCTGCGCAGCGGTCGATCACCAGCCCTCCGTCGAGGTCGTCGATCGCCCGCACCGCGCAGCCGGCGCTCAAGAACCGGGGATCCTGGCCTTCGAGCCGGACGCCCGAAGGGTCGGCCACCACGAGGTCGGGAAACCGGACGGCCGGAGCGACCGACGTGGTCGTCGAGGCGGGAGGGATCGTATCAACCGGAGCTGCGTTGTCCGGGGCCAGCGACGCGAACAGACCCAGCCCGATCAGCAGCACCCCGACCGCAGCTACCACCCCGGTCATTCCCAACCAGGCGGGTGGGGCCCGGGGCGAATCTCGCTCGACTCGGATCGGCTCGAGTTCTCGCAGGTCCGCCATATGGTCACAATAGGGCGCCTCCGATCCCAAACAGCCGGCAGTCGGCTTGTGGCCGCCGAGGCCCGGGCACCCGAAAGGCCCTCCGCCCGGCCCTGCTGGGGCGCGGATGCCCGGACGGTGAGGCTCACAACCAATGGTTTTGGCGTAACATTCATCGCCATGCAGTCACCACACGTTGTCGAGGTCGATGCTGCCGAATTCCCCCGCGAGGTGCTCCAGGCCAGCCACGAGCGGCCGGTGGTCGTGGATTTCTGGGCCGAATGGTGCGGCCCGTGCAAGACGCTTGGCCCCATTCTCGAAAAACTGGCGGATGAGTACGACGGGGCTTTTCGCCTGGTCAAAGTAGATGTCGATGCCAACCAGGCCTTGGCCCAGCAGTTCGGCGTGCAGGGCATCCCCTATGTGATGGCGTTCGCCGGTGGTCAGCCGGTTGGCCAGTTCACGGGCGCCATCCCGGAGACCCAGGTGCGGGCATGGCTCGATCCCCTGCTTCCCAACGAGCTCGACCTCCTCGTTGACCAAGGCCGCGACGCCCTGCTGGCCGATGACGATGTCGCCGCCGAGGTCGCGTTTCGCCAGGTGCTCGAGCAGCAACTGGATCACCAGGAGGCAGGCACGAGCCTCGCCCAAATGCTGATCGCGACCGGGCGGACAGACGAGGCACTAGATGTGCTCGCTCCGCTGAGCGCCACCCAGGAAGTGGATCGGCTGCGGGCCGCCGCCCGATTGTCCGACAACCGGGACACCGACGTAGCAGCTCTGGCCAAAGAACTCGAAGCCGATCCCGACGATGCCGCCAAACGGGTCGAGCTCGCCCAGGCCCTGGCGGCCCGGGCCGAGTACGAACCGGCCCTCGATCATCTGCTGGTTGTTGTCCGCCAGGGTGGTCCCGAGCGAGAGACCGCCCGGCTGGCGATGGTCGATGTGTTCGGAGTCCTCGGCGTCGAGCATCCGCTCGTCCTCACCTACCGCCGGCAACTGGCCAACGCCCTCTACTAGCCGAACAAGCGTCCCCATCCGCCCTCGCCTTCAGCTGGCGGAAGGGATGGAGAAGGGAATACCCTTATCCCGACAGCCGAGAGGCACCCGCGGTACGCGCCACCGGCCATCAGCCGGGCGCGTCCAGAAGAACCTGGTCCAGATGTCGAGGCGAAAGAGATTCGGATGACACACACCAAGTGGGTATACCTGTTCGACGACGGCCAGGACGCGGGACGCGACTTGCTGGGCGGCAAAGGAGCCGGCCTCGCGGAGATGACCTCGGCCGGCCTCCCGGTTCCCCCCGGCTTCACGATCACCACCGACGCCTGCCGTGCCTACAACGAGAGCAACCACCGATTCCCCGACCAGATGTGGGAACAGACCATGGAGGCCATGACGGCGGTCGAGGCGGCCACCGGCAAGACGTTCGGAGGCACCGACCACCCACTGCTGGTCTCCGTGCGTTCGGGCGCCAAGATCTCCATGCCGGGAATGATGGACACCATCCTCAACCTCGGCCTGAACGATGAGTCGACGAAAGCGCTCGCCCAGGCCACCGGAGACGCCGAGTTCGCCTGGCAAGCGCGCGTCCGCTTCGTGCAGATGTTCGGCGACATCGTCTTCAACGTGCCCGCGGTTCGCCTGTCCGAGATCATCGAGACTTCTCGCCGCCAGCAGGCAGGACCGAAACCTACGGTGGAGGAGAGCATGGCGTTGGTCGACCGGCTGCAGGCGGTGATCTATGGCTATGCCCACCAGCGGGTCCCGGAGGACCCGGAACAACAGCTGCAGCTGGCGATCTCGGCGGTGTTCAACTCTTGGACCAACAAGCGGGCGGTCGACTATCGAAGAGTTGCGGGCATCCCCGAGAACCTGGGAACCGGCGTCAACGTTCAGGCCATGGTGTTCGGCAACACCGGGCCGTCGTCGGGTACCGGCGTGGCCTTCACCCGCGACCCCGCCACGGGAGCCCCGGGAATCTTCGGCGAATACCTGCCGGACGCCCAGGGCGAGGACGTGGTCGCCGGCATCCGCACCCCCCACCCGATCTCGATGTTGGCCGAGGAGATGCCGGGGGCCTATGACGAGCTGGTGGAGATCGCCGGCCGCCTCGAGACCCACTACCGGGAAATGCAGGACATGGAGTTCACGGTCGAAAACGGCCGGTTCTGGATGCTGCAGACGCGAACCGGCAAACGCACAGGACGCGCGGCGGTTCGGATCGCAGTCGACATGGCCACCGACGGGTTGATCACCATCGAAGAGGCCCTCGAGCGCGTCGATGGCTCCCAGATCGAGCAGCTCCTGCACCCGGTCGTGGCTCCCGAGTCCGACGCGCCGGTGCTGGCAGAGGGCCTCCCGGCCTCTCCCGGCGCGGCGGCCGGGATCGTGGTGTTGGACGCCGAGACCGCCGTGGCCATGCTCGATGAAGGCAAGCCCGTGGTCCTGGTCCGCCACGAGACGAGCCCTGACGACTTCGCGGGAATGGTCGCCTCTCAGGCGATCGTTACGGCCCGGGGAGGAGTCACGTCGCACGCGGCGGTCGTGGCCCGCGGCATCGGTAAGTGCTGTGTCGTGGGTTGCGCCGACCTGTCGATCGACGAGACGCGAAAGGTGATCCGGGCCGGGGGCAGAGAGGTGGCTGTCGGTGAGTGGATCACGGTCGACGGTACCACCGGCCAGATCCTCGTCGGCGAGGTCGACACGATCGAACCCGAACTGGACGACGCCTACTACTCCCTGATGCAGTGGGCGGACGACCACCGTCGCCTCAAGGTTCGGGCCAACGCCGACACTCCTATCGACGCCGCCAAGGCGCGGGAGCTGGGCGCCGAGGGCATCGGCTTGTGCCGCACCGAGCACATGTTCTTCGAGGGGGCCCGGATCGATACGGTGCGCGAGATGATCATGGCTCCCAACAATGTGGCCCGGGCCGAGGCCCTGGCCAAGCTCGAGCCGCTCCAGGTCCAGGATTTCATCGGCATCTTCGAGGCGATGGACGGCTACCCGGTCACGATCCGCCTGCTCGACCCCCCGCTCCACGAGTTCCTTCCTCGCTACGAGGAGACGGCCCTCAAGATCACCGATCTCAAGCTCCAGCTGAGCCGGGCGGAGAACCTGCAGCGGGTTGACGCCATGCTGGAAGAGATCCACGCGCTGGAGGCCACCCTCAGGCAGGTCAACCGCCTGTCCGAGCAGAACCCGATGCTGGGTCACCGCGGGGTCCGGCTCGGTATCGCGTATCCGCAGATCACCGAGATGCAGGCCCGGGCGATCTTCACGGCCGCCGCCCGCTGCACCGAACGCGGGATCACGGTGCTTCCGGAGATCATGATCCCGCTCGTGGCGTTCGCGCCGGAGTTCGACCATCAGGCCGATATCGTTCGCAGCGTGGGCCGCGAGATCCTCGGCCAACACGGTCTGCACGTCGATTACTCGGTGGGAACGATGATCGAGTTGCCGCGAGCGGCGCTGACGGCCCATGAAATCGCCAAAGGGGCGGATTTCTTCTCCTTCGGCACGAACGACCTCACCCAGTCCACATGCGGCTTGAGCCGCGACGACGCACCCCGATTCCTGGGCGAGTATGTCCAGGAGGGCGTGATACCGGCCGACCCATTCCAAACGATCGACGTCGACGGAGTCGGCCAGCTGGTCAGGATGGGGACCGAGCGCGGCCGGGCGGCAAAACCGGAGATCAAGGTGGGCGTGTGTGGTGAGCATGGTGGCGACCCGGCCAGCATTCAGTTCTTCAACTCGCTCGGACTTGATTACGTGAGCTGCTCGCCGTACCGCGTGCCGGTCGCGCGACTGGCGTCGGCCCGGGCGGCGCTGAAAGCCAGGTTGTGACCTGGCCTGATTCTGTGGGCCTCACTCCATGAAGTTGCTCCCGGGGCCGGACGAGCAGCCCCGCTGCGCCAGCTGGTCACGTGCCATCGCACTCGATCCGCGTGGAACGGCCTTTCACGCGGAAACCGTCACTCTCATCGGGGTCCCGGCGCCGTGGCCCAAGCCGGTGTTCGACCATCCGCTGCTCGGGGGCCTCGCCACCGGCATGGAATCGTCCCGCGGAACGACGCGGGTGCTGGCGTTCGCCGACGACCCGCCGTCAGGTGATCGACTACGGGTGCTGGTATATGCCGGGTTCCCCATGGTCGGCACCGCCTACGAGGTCCCGGCGCTCGAACTCGCCCGCCACGTCGCGGACCCGACCGACCGATGGCGCTCAGCCCGACCCGCCCCCGAACGCGTCTTGGCCGTCTGCACCCAGGGATCGCACGATGTCTGCTGTGGAACCGACGGAACCCGCTTCGCAGCCGAGGCCGAAAGCCGGCCGATCACCGTCCTCCGGGTGTCACATACGGGTGGACACCGGTTCGCACCGACCGCGCTGGTGATCCCCGACGGCCGCATGTGGGCTCGCATGGACCTCCCGCTGCTCGACGCCGTATTGGAGCGCCGACCACCTGATGCGTTCATCGACCGGTGCCGGGGGCTGATCCTGGCTCCGGCCGGGGCCGGCCAGGTCGCCGAGTGTGCCGTGTTCGCCGCCGAGGGCTGGAGCTGGCAGACCACGGCGGTGCGTCTGAACGGCGGCGAGGCCGAGGTCGTGGGACAGGAGCGGGTGGCCCGGGTGACGGTTGTTCCCCGGCGCCAGGTCCCAACCATTTCGTGTAGGCAACCCGGTGGCGTCCCTGCCAAGCAGGCAGTCGAATACGAAGCGGTCGGCTCCGTCCGGTTTGAACCGCGCTAAAGCCCGAGAACGGGCTCGAGACCGACCGTGACACCGGGCAGGTCGGCCACTTTGCGGATGGCGGCGAGCACACCGGGCATGTAGGCGCTGCGGTCAAACGCGATGTGGCGAATGCTGAGCATCTCGCCAGGTGACGACAGCCTGGTCTCCTGGTCGGCGATCTCGATTGGTTGCCGAAGCGAATGGACGCCAACCCCGCGGTGGTCGGCCCCCAGCACCCCCTCGACGAGCGGCTCGGAGGTCGGGGGACGAAAATGGCCGGCGTCTGACATTCGGCCGGCGGTGGCGAGGGCGGTGCCCGACGGGGCGTCGGCCTTCGCCGACTGGTGGAGCTCGATCACGTTGGCCCCCTGGAAATGGGGCGCGGCGATCTCCGAGAATTTCATCGCCATCACAGCGCCGATGGAGAAGTTGGGTACGATCAAACAGTTGGGCGGCCCTTCCCCCCACAGGTCGCGCATCCGGGCGATGCGCTCCTCGGTGAACCCGGAGGTTCCGATCACCGCATGGACCCCGAGGGCCCTCCACGACTCGGCATTCCGAAAGACGACGTCGGGCCGCGTGAATTCGACGACCACATCGGCCGCAGCCACCATCGACTGGTCGCTGAAGGCATCGAAGCGGGCCACCACCTCCATGTCGGGGGCGGTTGACACGGTGTCGACCGTGAGGGAGCCCATGCGGCCCCTGGCCCCGGAGACAGCGACCTTGATCATGGCGCCCCCACCCCGACGTGGTCTTCGAGCTCCGCCGCATCGAACGGGCCCACGGCGCCGATCACGCGTGGCCGCCGGTAGAGATCATTGGCGAGGTGGGAGATGTCGTCGCGGGTGACGGCGTCATAACGGGCCAACATCTCATCCACCGAGAGGTGTTCCTGTCCGCTGATCTCGCGCCGGCCGAGGCGGTTCATCCGGCTGTTCGGGTCCTCCAACGCAAGGGCCAGCGAGCCCTGCACATGCCCTTTGGCGCGGTCCATCTCGTCGAGCGTGATGCCGTCGGCCGCCACCTTGTCCAGCTCGTCCTTCACGAGTTCGAGCACCGTATCGGTGTTGGAAGGCGTGGTTCCGACATATACACCGAAAGCCCCGGTATCGGCATGGGGATAGCTGAAGGCATAGACGGCATAGGCAAGGCCCCGCTCCTCCCGAATCTCCCGGAACAGCCGAGACGACATCCCGCCTCCCACGACGTGATTCAGCAGCCCGAGGGCATAGCGCCGTTCGTCCATGCGGGATATGCCCTCACATCCGAGAATCAGGTGCATCTGTTCGGTGTCTCGCCGGCGAATGTTGACCCGCGGCTGCACCAGGACGGGTTCGTGCACCCTCCCCGGCTCCTCCTGGTGCCAACCTCCGAAGAACTGCCGGGACAAGGCGACGACCTCGTCATGCTCGACATTGCCGGCCACCGCCACCACGACGTTGTTGGCGTGGTAGCGCCGCTGCCAGAAGCCGCGGAGGTCGTCGGGGGTCATGGCTGCGATGGACGCCCGCGTACCGAGCACCGGTCGTTCCAGGTCGTGCCCGTGCCACACGGCGGTCATGAATTCCTCATAGGCGACGTCGGTGGGATCGTCCTCGTTCATGTTGATTTCTTCGAGCACCACGTGCTTTTCCGAGTCGACCTCGTGCGCCCGGAACGCGGGCCGCTGGAGCATTTCGCTCAGGAGATCGAGGCCGAGCGCCAGGTCGCCGTCGCGCATCCGCGCCCAGTAGCAGGTCTCCTCCTTGGAGGTGAACGCATTGGATCTGGCACCGACGGCATCGAACGCCTCGGCGATGTCCCGGGCCGACAGCCGTTCGCTCCCCTTGAACAGCTGATGTTCGAGAAAGTGGGCGGCCCCGGCCTCGTTGGGCCGTTCGTCGCGGGTGCCCGTGTTGACCCAGCAGCCGATTGCGACCGAGCGCACCTCCGGCATCGTCTCGGTGATGACGCGTAAGCCGTTGTCGAGCGTGGTCAGCGAATAGTGCACAGGCCAAGCGTAGTTTCGCCGAATGCGGCTCCTCTCCGGTCCTGGAGCCCGGCCACGTCAGGCCGTGCGGGCCCGAGATGACGGCTGCAACTTGGTAGCGTGGGCCGGTGGACATCTCGGGACGTTCTCGGAGGGCACTGGCGATCCGGGTCCGGGTCATGAACCTGGCCCGAACACCCCGCCGGGATGCCGCCCTCCTGCGCCCGGGCGAGGCCGGCCGCCATGTCAGGAACTGGACTGGTGCGCCGCGCCTCGGCATGGGTGCCGGGCCCGGGTCGATGCCTTGAGCGAACTCCCCTTCGTCGGCGTCGATTTCACATCCCCGCCGCCGGTCCCCCAGGCCGGGATCGACCGGGCCAATGAGTTGCTGGCTTCCGGTCGGCTGTTCAGATATGGCGAGACGTCGGCCGGAGAGCACGACGTCGCGCAGCTGGAGTCGGCTTTCGCCGCGTTCGTGGGCCGCCGCTACTGCGTGGCATTCAACTCGTGCGGCGCGTCGCTCGCCGCCGCTGTCATGGCCGTTGGTGTCCATCCCGGTGAACCCGTGCTGATGAATGCATGGACGCTGGCGCCTGTCCCCGGAGCAATCGTCCACGCCGGTGCTCGACCGGTCCTGGTGGGTACCACCGCCGACCTGGTCATCGACCTCGATGACCTGGCGAATGCTGCCGCGGAGAGCGGCTCCCGCCGGCTGTTGCTGTCGCACATGCGCGGCCACATCGTGGACATGAAGCAGCTCGCGGCGCTGTGCGGCGAGCTCGGCATCACCGTGATCGAAGATTGTGCCCACACGATGGGAAGCACGTGGGCGGGAAGGCCCACCGGGACCTTCGGATCGATCGGCTGCTTCTCGACGCAGACGTTCAAGCATGTCAACTCAGGAGAAGGCGGCCTCCTGGTCACCGACGACGAGGAAATCGCCGCCCGCGCAATCCTCATGAGTGGCTCGTACATGCTGTACGGCCAGCACGGTGCTGCGCCTCCTCCCGACGTGATCGAGCGCCACGCCGCGACCACTCCCAACCTGTCGATGCGAATGTCGGCGTTGGCCGCCGCGTTGGCACTCCCACAGCTTGCGCTGCTGGAGGAGCGCTCGGCCACCTGGAATGCCCGGTACCAGCGACTGGCGGCCGGGTTGGGCGAGGTGACGGGGATCGCCCTGCCCCACCGCCCGCCCGACGAGGGATACGTCGGATCGTCCATCCAGTTCTCCGTCTCCGGCCTGGACGAGGAGCAGATGGCGAGGTGGCTGAAGGTGGCCGAGGAGCACGGCGTCCACGTCAAGTGGTTCGGGCGGGCAGAGGCGCGAGGCTTCACATCCCGGTTCGATCATTGGGAATTCGCCGGGCGTCGGCCGCTGACCGCAACCCGCCGGGTGCTGCGAGACCTGTGCGACCTGCGTATCCCCCTCACTCTCACGGTTCGAGATTGCGACGACATCGTTGCGGTCGTCGGCGGTGCCATTGCGGAGGTCAGATGATCCTGGCTTCCCCGCAGCTCTCCATACGCAACCGGAGCCCATCGGAGATCGCACCCGCCGGCGGTACCCTCTCACCAAGTGATCGTCAAAGGGACCGGGCATGAGTGAGCTTCCCGCCCGGGCACGGGTGGTCGTGATCGGGGGTGGCGTCGGTGGCGCAAGCGTGTTTTATCATCTCACGACGCACGGCTGGCGGGATGTCGTCTTGCTCGAACGTGACGAGCTGGCCTCCGGGTCGACATGGCACGCCGCAGGCCAGGTCACGCAGTTCGGTGCCGTCCAAACGATGGTCGGACTGAAGAAGTACTCCGTCGAGCTGTACACGAAACTCGCTGCTGACCCCGACACCCCCATCACCTACCACCGCGACGACGGCGGCATTCGCCTCGGCTACGACCAATCCGACCTCGACGGCTACCGGCATTTCGTGGCGATGGCCAAGGGCATGGGTGTCGACCTCGAGCTGCTGGGGCCGTCTGAGATGGCCGAGCGCCATCCTCTGCTCGACGTCACGGGGCTCACGTGCGGCTTGTGGGATCCCGTCGATGGCGATATCGACCCGACCGGCCTCGTCTTGGCACTCGCCGGCGCCGGCCGCAAGGGGGGTGGCACGACCCACCGGCACACCGAGGTCGTTGGACTCGAGCCAACCACAGACGGCTGGCTGGTGCGCACCAACCGGGGTGACGTCGAGTGCGAGTCCTTCGTCAACGCCGCCGGCTACCGGGTGCATGAGGTGGGCAGGTTCTACGGGCTCGAGTCGGCGGTCTCATCGATGGAGCACCAATACCTCATCACCGAACCAATCCCCGGGATCGCCCAGCTGGATCGCCGCGTGCCGCTGATCCGTGACCCCGGTGACGACTTCTACAGCCGCCAGGAGCTGGAGGGCCTGCTGGTGGGGGTATACGAGCAGAAGTGCAAGACGTGGGGAAGGGATCACATTCCCGACGATTTTGCCGGCCGGCTCGCGGCCCCCGATCTCGACCGCATCGCCGACAACATGGAGCGCGTGATGGAGCGCCTCCCGGTGTTGAAGACCGTCGCCATCCGTCAGGTGGTCAACGGTCCCATCACCTACTCCGCTGACGGGGTGCCCCTGGTGGGCAAGCTGCCGGGTGTGCGCAACGGCTACGCCATGCTGGGCCTCCGGGCGGGCATCGGAGAAGGGGGCGGTCTCGGCAAGGTCCTGGCCGAAATCATCGTCGACGGCGAGTCCGAGTGGGACACGTGGGTGCTCGATCCCCGTCGCTTCACCGCCTACGCCGACGAGGCCTACGCCTCGGCCAAGGCGGTCGAGGAGTACCAGCGCGAGTTCATGTTCCACCGGCCTGACGAGCACCGGCCGGCCGGGCGCCCCGCCAAGACGACGCCGCTCCACGAGTTCCTCGGCGGACGCGGAGCCGAGTTCGGAGTGATTGCCGGCTGGGAACGGGTGCTCTATTTTCATCCCGACGAGGACGACTTCGAGCATGTGCCGGCGTTCCGCTTCAGCACGTTCCATGACCAGGTGGGTCGCGAGGCGAGAGCGGTTCGGGCACGGGTCGGGCTCGTTGAGATCTCCGGTTTCACCCGATTCCACATCTCTGGCCCGGGCACGATTGCGTGGTTCGACACTCTGTCGGCGGGACGCATCCCGCCCGTGGGCCGGACCGGGCTGGCGTACGTTTCGGATGAGCGAGGCCGGTTCCGCTCGGAGTTCTCCGTGACGCGGCTGGGCGACGAATCCCTGTGGCTGCTATCGGCGGCCGCCGCCGAGTGGCACGACCTCGATCTGCTCACAGAAGCCGATCCTCCGCCCGGAGTCACCATTGACAATCTCACCGACACCCACAACGCCTTGATGTTGTGTGGACCCCGGACTCGCGACGTGCTCGGCGCCGTGACCGACGCCCCACTGGACAACGCCGCGTTCCCCTGGTTGGCGGCCCGCCAGATCGAGGTGGCGGAGGTGCCGGTCGTGGCGCTCCGAGTGAGCTTCACCGGCGAACTGGGCTGGGAACTGCACATGCCGATGGAGCACTCGCTGCCCGCCTACCAGGCCCTGCTCGCGGCGGGTCAACAGCACGGTCTGGTGGAGTTCGGGCTGCTCGCCACCGAGTCCATGCGCATCGAGAAGAACTACCGCGGCTGGAAGACCGACCTGCACACCGAATACACGGTCCTCGAAGCCCGACTGGAGCGTTTCGTCGACCTCGACAAACCGTTTCGCGGCCGCGACGCAATCGTGGCGCAACGCCAGGCAGGCGACCGCCGGCGTTTCGTCGCCCTGGAGGTCGAAAACGACGAGGCCGCCGCCCACACCGGGGACCCGATCCGTGCCGGCCACCGCTTGATCGGGGTGGTCACGAGCGGCGCCTTCGGGTTCTCGCTCGAGCGGAACATCGCCATGGGCTACGTAGACCCGGAATGGTCGGTGCCCGGGACCGAGTTGACGATCGACATCGTGGGGGTGGCGTCGCCGGCGGTGGTGCGGGCCGAGCCGATGTTCGACCCGAACCACGAGCGCCCTCGAGCCCAATAGGATGATCCGCCCCCACTCGCCGCGCCCCTGGAGCGGCGAGACCGCACATGCGGCCGCTACATCTCATCCGTTCTTGCAGGCAGCCACGCCATGCACTGGCGCCCGGGCATGACGGGCGCGACTTGGTAGCTTGGGCCGGTGGACATCTCGGGACGTGCTCGGAGTGCGGTGGGGATCCTGGTCCGGGTTCAGAACCTGGCGCGAAAGACCGCCGGGATGCTGCGCTGGTACGCCAGGGCGGTGCTGTTCAGCGGAGGGTTGCTGTGGGTGATCCTCGTCGTGTTGTGGAAAGAGGCCGGTACCTCGTGGTTGGGGCCGCTCCTCGGGCTGGTGCTGCTGCTCGGTCCCGGGGCGGCCATCTGGTCGTTTTCGGGCCTCATGCGCTCGATGGCAGAGCTGGAGGTGGCCGGCGACGTCAGGGCCCTCGTCTCCGACGCCCGCGCCGACCTTGGCGAGGTTCGGGCGGCCGGGCTCATCGGCGGTCTGATGCGGGGCCTGTGGGCGCTCACCCGGCGGAAAGCCGAACTCATGGAGGTGACCGGCAAGACCCTGGCGTCGCTCAAGATGATCACACCGCTGGGTTTGTTGGCCGTCGTGCTGGCCGGGTTGGCCGGGGCGGCCATCGTGGCCGCCGCCGCGTTCGCCGCCGGCGTGTTGGTCCTGCGGTGACCGTGCGCTTGCGGCCGCTGTTGCCGTCCTGATCGAACACTGACATTTGTTGGCGACCGGGGTTCCAAGCACAGTCGCCAATCTATGACGAATGGCCCCTACGCAAAACAGTTCACCCGTCTACGTTTCTGGGCATGACAACGCGAGTCGATGATTTCACTCCGGTCTACTTGGAGACATGGAAGAAGGGCCAGCTCGCCGAGAAGGTCGATGCTGCCAAGCGGGAGCTCGAGCACTGCACGGCCTGTCCAAGGGATTGTGGCGTCAACCGACTGGCCGACGAGCGGGCTCTCTGCCACACAGGGCGGAACGCCTACGTGGCATCAGCTTTTGCCCATTTTGGTGAAGAGGATTGCCTGCGAGGCCGACGCGGATCAGGCACGATCTTCTTCAGCTTCTGCAATCTTCGGTGCGTGTTCTGCCAGAACTGGGACATCTCGCAAGCTCCGGCAGGCCGGGAGATGACTGCGGTCGATATCGCCGAGCTGATGCTGGCGCTGCAACAGGAAGGATGCCACAACATCAACTTCGTTACTCCCGAACACGTCGCCCCCCAGCTGGTCGAGGCGATCGCTCTGGCAGTGCCAGCCGGTTTGCAGGTTCCGATCGTGTACAACACCAGCGCCTATGACGGGCTCAGCTCACTGCAGCTGATGGACGGCCTCGTCGACATCTACATGCCCGACTTCAAGTTCTGGGATCCGGAAACGGCCCGGCGGCTCGGCCGCGCCAAGGACTACCCCGAGGTGGCTCGGACCGCCATACGCGAAATGCACAGACAAGTGGGCGACCTGGTCGTGGGACCCGATGGGCTGGCCAAGCGGGGACTGCTGGTACGCCATCTGGTGATGCCCGGTCAGAGCGAGGAAGCAGCCGCCATCTTCAGCTGGCTGGCCAAAGAGATATCGCCCAACACCTACGTGAACATCATGGGCCAGTACCGCCCGGAGCATCGCGTGCCGGAAAACGACCGCTACCGGGACATCAATCGGCGACCCCACCCTCGCGAAATGGCAGCTGCGTACGATGCGGCCCGCACCGCGGGCCTGTCGAGGTTCGACGAACGGCAATGACTGATTTGGCCCCCGCCGACGCCATTGTCTCGACAAAGTACTGGCACCTGCTCGAAGACGGCCGGATTCAATGCGACCTGTGCCCCCGCGAGTGCAAGCTGCGGGAAGGCCAGCGCGGCCTGTGCTATATCAGGGCCCGCCTCGACGATGAGATCGTCTTGACCAGCTACGGACGCTCGAGCGGATTCTGTGTCGATCCGATTGAAAAGAAACCGCTCAACCACTTTCTCCCCGGCACGTCAGTGCTGTCGTTCGGAACTGCCGGCTGCAACCTGGCATGCCGCTTCTGTCAGAACTGGGATATTTCCAAAGCTCGGGAGTACGACACACTGGCCGACTCTGCTTCCCCGCGGACGCTGGCCAACACCGCACACGACATGGGGTGTCGAAGTGTTGCCTTCACATACAACGATCCGGTCATCTTCCACGAATACGCCATAGACGCGGCCGACGCCTGTCGACAGGCGGGAGTGAAGACGGTGGCAGTCACCGCAGGGTACGTCAACCCTGCCCCTCGAGCCGAGTTCTACCGATACATGGACGCGGTCAACATCGACCTGAAGGGATTCACCGAGCACTTCTACAAGCGACTGTGCGCCGGCCACCTGGATCCCGTGCTCGACACGATCAGCTACGTGCGTCACGAGACCAATGTGTGGATGGAGCTGACCACTCTTCTGATTCCCGGTCACAACGATTCGGACGACGAGATCGACCGGTTGACTCGCTGGGTTCATGACGAGCTGGGACCCGAGGTACCGCTGCACTTCAGCGCGTTTCATCCTGATTTCAGAATGATGGACACGCCCCCCACTCCCCCACTCACCCTTACGCGCGCCCGCGAGATCGGGCTCCACAACGGCTTGCGCTATGTGTACACCGGGAACGTTCACGATCCAGCAGGCCAGTCGACCTACTGCCACCAGTGCGGGGAAGTGCTGATCCAGCGCGACTGGTACCGCCTTGGAAAGTGGGGGCTCGACGCCGCAGGTAGCTGTCAAGCCTGTGGAACCCCGTGCCCAGGGGTATTTGAAGCCAGACCCGGCGAGTGGCACGGTCGTCGCCAGCCCGTGCGGCTCAGCCGTCGATAGCGGGACCTGGAACGAAAGCCCACAGCCGACTACCCGGTTGCGATCCCCGGCTGTGTCAGAACATCCGCAGATCGAGCATGCAACAAACCCAACCTCTGGTGCGGGCTATCAGCAGCACCGCCCGGATTGCCGCCATCCCGAACGCGTCCTCCGGTCCTGGTTCATCTGCCCGAAGAGCTGTGATCGCCGTGGCGGTGCGGACGTCCCGTGGCACGGCAGGTGCCCTTCCTTGTTTGTGAGCGAGGCCTCGACGGCGATGACGCCCGGCCCCCGATCGCAGCGCCGGGACCTCTAGCCGACCGCCTCGACGCAGTCGGGACCGAGCTCCGCAACCGAGGAGACCCCGATCAAGGCCATCGTGCGGTGGAACTCGGACTGCAGGAACCCGAGCGCCTTGTCGACGCCCCGCTCCCCGCCCGCCCCCAGCCCGTATAGGTAGGCGCGGCCGGCCATGCAGGCGTCGGCGCCCAGGGCCACCGCCTTCACGATGTCGGCTCCCCGCCGCACACCACCGTCGCAGATGATCTCGAGCCGGTCGCCCACGGCCTCTGCCACCCGCGGCACCAGCTCGAGCGGCGCCGGCGAGGCGTCCAGCTGGCGTCCGCCGTGGTTCGAGAGCGCAATCGCCTCCACCCCGACGTCGGCCGCCCGCCGGGCGTCGTCGAGACCCTGGATGCCCTTGATGACGATGGGACCGTCCCACACGCCCCGGAACCATTCGATGTCGTCCCACGAAAGGGAAGGGTCGAGCTGGTCGTTGACATAGTCGGCCAGCGCCACTGCATCCGTGCCGTCGCCCACGTGGCGACCGGCAACGTTGGCGAACTTGATCGGCTCCGAACGAACGAAATCGAGTGTCCACCGGGGGTGGATGATCCCGTCGACGATCGTGTCCAGCCCGATCTTGGGTGGGAGCGTGAACCCGCGGCGTACATCGCGCTCCCGGCGGCCGAGCACCGCCAGGTCCACAGTGACGACGAGGGCCTCGTAACCGGAGCCGGCTGCCCGTTCGATCATTTCCTTCACCAGCCCGCGATCTTTCCACACATACACCTGGAACCACCGGGGACCTTCGCCGGCGTCGGCCACCTCCTCGATGGAACGGGTGCCGAGGGTGGAGAGCGTGTAGGGGATGCCGAGGCGGGCGGCGGCCCGGGCGACCGCCAGTTCGCCGTCCGGATCGGCGATGCGGGTGAAGCCGGTGGGGGCCAACACCAGCGGCAGGGGGATCCGCCGGCCCAGGAGGTCCGTCGACAGGTCGACCTGCGAAACGTCTCGCAGGACCCGCGGGCGGAACTGATAGCCGGCGTAGGCCGAGGTGTTCCGTTCGAGCGTCACCTCGTCCTCGGCACCGCCATCGATGTAGTCGAACACGCCGCCGGGCAGCCGCCGCCGGGCGACAGCCCGCAAGTCATCGACGTTTGCGCATCGGTCCAGGCGCCGCTCGACCGGATCGAGCTTGAGCTCGCGGAACCGCACGGTCGAGCGCAGATTCTCGAGCATGGGGTAACCCTAAACGACAGATAACGCCGCCCATCGGGTCCCGTATGTGAGACAATGGTCTCTTATGCGCGCCCGGAATGAGTCCCTTCTCACCGACATCCTGCCCGCCGAGGAGCGGGCCATCGAGGCCGTTGTTGCGCGCTACCAGCGGGTAGCTCCCGCCGTCACGCGCTTCGCCCGCTCGCTGTCGGGCAACAACGACCTGCGGGTGCGGTTGGGATCCCGGTCATCCTCCCGCCAGGACGAAGTGGTCCTCGACCCAGGACTGTTTCAGGCCGCCTACACCCGCCGCGCCCCGGTGACGCCGGCCGAGGTGGCGCTGGCATCGGCCCTGCATGAAGTCGTCCACCTGGCGGTCACCGACTTCGAGGAGGAGCGGGTGATACCGGGCGAATGGCTCGGCGAGGACCAGGAACAACCGCCGGAGCCGGTGCCGCTGCTGAAAGCCGTCAATTACGCCGGAGGCCCGGCCGCCGAGGCGCTGTTCCTGTCGCTGGAAGACGCCCGGCAGGAGACGGTCCACCTCGAGAGCTACCAGGGAGCTCGCTCGGTGCTGGGTGATATGTACCGCTCGGCGGTGCCCGAAGCGATGTCCTCGATTCGCCCGCTCGGCCAATACGCCCTCGCCTGCTTCCTGATGGTGGGCGATTATTTGGATCGCGAATATCTCGAGAAGATCGTCGAACCGCACGTTGCGCTGGCGCTGGATGACGCCTCCTCCTTCATCGCTGACGTCCGGACCGCTCCCGACCCATGGGACGTCGCCTATCTCGCCCTGCAGCTGCTCACCGTGGCCCGTCTGCACGGACTCGTGACCGACGCCTCAGAGAAAGCTGCCGCCGGCGACGTCGAGAAGCAGGAGGCGGACCAGGAGGCGATAACCGATGGGGTGGATTCCGTACGCCTGTCGACCCCCATTCTGCAGGACACCAGCTCCTACGAAGAGACCAAGGAGGCCTCGCAATCGGCAGCCGGTGAGTCCGACAAGCCCGGCGATTCGGATCTGGCCGGAGACCCCACCACCGACCACCTCATCCGCGTCTCGGAGGCTCCGACCATCTACCCGCCGGTCGGCACCGGCGGCAAACTCGTCGTCACTCCCTTTCCCACGTCGTTTGCCGGATTCTCGGAAAACGGGCGGGAGACATTGGAGGAGGCAGCCCGCAATTGGCAGGTGGCCCAGCGTCGTGTGTCGGGCGAGCTGTGGCCGCTGTTCGTCGCCAACCAGCGCCGCGGGCTGCGATCCGGCTATGACGCCGGCGACCTCTCCCCTTATGCCGCACTGCTCCTGGGCGGGGGGCTGTACCAACGCATGTTCGAGCGACGGGCCGTGTCGTCCCGCCGCAGCTACGCCGTGAGCCTTCTCATCGACGGGTCGGCCAGCATGTTGCAGCCTCGCGAGCTCCCCGGCGGGCACCGGGCACCGTGGGGTATGGCGGCCGCCACCCTCGGGGCGTGGAGCCTGGCGAGGCTGGCCGACGAGCTGCAAGTCGAATTCGAGGTGGGCTTGTTCAACCGGGCCTTCGCCGCCGGGCCGGCGGACACCGAGACCACCTATCGCAAGCGGATGCATGCAGCGACTGCCGGACTGAAGCGCACGCAACAAGGTTCGGCCGAGCGACTGACCCGTACCGTCAACCACTATCTGGTCAAGTCATTCCCGGACCGCTGGCGATCGAGCGAGGATCTGCTGGCGGGCCTCTTCTGGACGGCCGCGGAGCCGCGCAAGGCGGCCGCCGAAGCCGGTCTGCGGGGAGACACCTCGCCGCCGGTCTCGATGTTCGACAAAGCCGCCAACGTGGACGAGTACAACGTGAGCCACGCCGTCGAACGCCTGAACGCCCGCCGGGCCGAAGTGCGAATCCTGGTGGTGCTGGCCGACGGCATGACGCGTGGCTCCATCGAGAGCCTGGCCGCCACCGTCGAGGACGCCGAACGGGGAGGCACCAACGTGCTCGGCATCGGCATCGGAGACGGGACCGTGCAGACTGCATACAGCCGGCACGAGGTGGTCGAGCGTCCCGACGCCCTCACCCGCGCAATGGTGGAGGGTGTGCGCACGGCGTTGCGGGGCGCCCTGGCGTTGAGCGGGGGCGAGGAATGGTGGCATCGATCGAAATGGACAGGAAGCAACCAATGGAGCAGCCATGGCTAAGAGCGTGACATTCGAGGACCCCAGCGGCGAGGGCAAGCCGATCAAGCTCAAGACCTTCGACATACCCAAAGATCTCCCGGACTACGAACAGCGGATCTCGAAGATCCCGGAGCCCGATCCGTACTACCTCGACCTGGGGATGTTGTACAAGCTCGCCAAGCTGGAGGAGGTGCGCCGCGGCATCGACGACAAGACGCCACTGCACATGGCGCTGCGGGGGCACATGGGAACCGGCAAAGACCACGACCTCGAGCAGTTCGCCGCCCTGCTCCTGCTCCCCTATTACCGCATCCCTCTCACCGGCGAGGTCCGCGACATCACCTTGATCGGTTCCGTGACGCTCCACGGCGACGGCAAGGGCGGCACCGAGTCCCGCTGGCAGGACGGAGATATCACGCGGGCGTTGCGGGGACCGGCGCTGATCAACCTGTCCGAACTGAATGCCGCCGGAGCCGAAACCCTCTTCGCTCTCCACGGGCTGCTCGATCGGCACCAGGCGCTCGATCTCCCCAACGGCGAAACCGTCCGCCTGCGCAACGACACCCGCCTCTTCGGCACCATGAACCCGACCGACCTTCGTGACTATGCGGGCACCCAGACGCTCAACAAGGCGTTCGCAGACCGATGGGTGATCTGGGAGAAAGACTTCCCCACCGACGTCCAGCTGATCGCCATGCTGCAACGCCGTTACCCGAACATGCACGACGATTATGTCGAAGCCATCACCCGCCTCTCGGTCGAGGTGAACGACTCCTTCACCTCCAGCGACAGCCGGACGCGGGTGGAGACGCCGATGAGCCTGCGGTCGGTGCTCGACCGGCTCCCGGCCGGGCTGATGATGTATGCCGATGCCGAAGATCCACTCCGGAGCGCCTGGACCGAGTTCGTACTCCCCCACGTCGACGCCTACGACCGGGACCACTACGAGACCGTGTGGAACGCCGTTCTCCGCACAGGCCCAACCGCCAGCCCGTTCTCCTGATAGCCGCAAGGCCTCGCCGGTGCCGGAGGGTGCCACCCCGATCCAGAAACTTCTTTGGACCAGTCGGCACCGTGCCGATTCACATGGGATGGAACATGCATCCGTAGTTCTCGAGTATCGCGTTCGCCAGCGCCTCTCGGCGGCGTTGGGTGGGTTCACCATCGTCTTGTTCGGCGCCATGATCCTGTTCTGGGCCGCCACCCGGGCACTGTTCAGCGTGGTGGGCCCCGGGAGCGCCCTCGCCTGGATCGGCATCGGTATCGTGGCCTTCGAGGTCATGAGCGCCGGCTGGGGGCACCTCACGAGCTCGGCCGCTGCACCCCAGCTGCTGGTGGACGACGAGCGGGTGATCATCGATGACGACCGAGTCATGACCGGGATGCAGTCGATCAGCCTCGACCGAATCCACACGATCTACGTCGGACCGGGAGTCGGCGACTGGCTGGTCGGGGCCTACGCGGAGGGGGTTCCGAGGGCACAAACCCAGCTCGCCCGCTACCCCCAGCTTCCCAACGCGCTCCTGGTGTTGGACGAGCCGGTGTACATGACACGGGCACGGTCCCGGCTTCTGCGGCTCTGGCATCTGTCGTGCCCGCCCAGCCCCACGCGGGCGACGAGCGCCATCTGGCTGACCACCGTCGAAGCGGATACGTTCACGTTGTTGATGGGCAACAAGGGCCTCGAAACCCACTGGGTCCCGGCGGGAGCGCTGTTTCCGGGACCGTCCATCCTCGATGCCCACAGCTGATCTCCGGCTAGATTTCGCCCATGGCCAACGAGAGCCCATCTATCCGAGACCAGATTCGCGCGCTCGTTGAGGCCGCCGGTAACGGACCCAACGCCGATCTGGCCGAGGAGATGATCACGACGGTCTTGAAGTTCCTGCGTGACAACGCCGATCGGGGGGACGCCAAGCTCGTGAATACGGCCCTCAAAGAACTGCGCTATCCGATGCGGGTGTTCTCCACCTACAAGGACCGCCACAAGGTCTCGATGTTCGGTTCGGCCCGCACGCCGCCGGACGATCCCAACTACCAGCTGGCGGCCAAATTCGCCCATATCATGACCGATGAGCGGGGATGGATGGTGATCACCGGCGCCGGACCGGGCATCATGCAGGCGGGCAACGAGGGTGCCCAGGGAGACTCTTTCGGCGTCAACATCCGCCTCCCGTTCGAGGCCTCGGCCAACATCCACGTGCCCGAGAACAAGCTGCTGAACTTCAAGTACTTCTTCACCCGGAAGTTGATGTTCGTGAAGGAATCCCACGCTTTTGCACTGTTCCCGGGCGGCTTCGGAACGATGGACGAGGCGTACGAGGCCCTCACCCTGATCCAGACCGGCAAGACCGTCATGGTGCCGGTGATCTTGCTCGACACCGAGGACACCGGCTATTGGGACCTGTGGCTCCAGTTCGCGGAAGAGACCCTCTTGAAACAGGGCATGATCTCACCCGACGACCTGCACCTGTTCGACCGCTGCCACGACGCCACCGAGGCGGCCGACATCATTTGCGATTTCTACGCCAATTACCAGTCCCAGCGGTTCGTGGAGGGGGACCTGGTACTGCGTTTGCGCCGGGCGCCCGACGACGAGGAGTTGCATGAGCTCAACGAGGCTTTCGGCGACATCATCGTCGCGGGCAAGATCGAGCGGATCGACCCGACTCCGGCCGAGGTGGCCGATCGCGACGAACTGGAGCTCGAGCGGGTGAGACTCACGTTCAACCGCCGCAGCCTCGGCCGGCTGCGCAACCTCATCGACGCTCTCAACGAGCTGCCCGTCGAGCCCTCGCCCGAGTGAGGACTGCCCGGACACGCGACCGGTCGCCAGCTAGATTGAGTTCGTGCGAGAGATCCTCTCCGACCTAGTTGCGGAACAGCAGACGATCGACCAGTTCCTCCAGACGATCGACTTCAGAAAGTGGAATACCCCGACCGGAGCCGTGGGTTGGGACATCCGTGACCTCGTCAGCCATCTGGCCCACCTGGAGGACTACGCCTACAACGCGCTGGCCGAGGGTGGATCCCGCCTGTCCGACGCCGCCGCCTACGACACCATGGACGACTTCAACGCAGCCGGAGTGGAGCAGGGACGGACGATGCGAGTCCAGGACACGCTGGAGTGGTGGCGCAACAGCCGGGCACGCGTGGTCGAAGAGCTGTCCAAGATGAGCGGCGACGAGCGCGTTCCATGGTTCGCCGGCCCGATGTCGGCCCGGAGCTTCGCATCGGCCCGGCTGATGGAAACCTGGGCCCACGGGATCGATGCCCACCGGGCCGTAGGTTCCGAGCCCGAAGACACCCTCCGCCTCTATCACATAGCCCGGCTCGCATACAACGCATTGCCGTACGCATTTCGGGTGGCGGGCGAAGAGTACGACGGCGATTTGCGGATCGAGTTGAAGGCGCCCCAGTACAAGAAATGGACCTTCGGCCCCGAAGGGGCGGAAAACGTCATCCGGGGTACCGCCGGCGAGTTCTGCCGGGTTGCCGTCCAGCGCGAAAAAGCGGCGAACACCAACCTCGAGGCCGAGGGCGACCTCGCCCAAACGGCACTCAGGGTGGTTCGCTGCTTCATCTGATCGCCCATGTCGATCATCGGCGTCATCCACCTGGCGGCGCTCCCCGGGGCACCCCGCAACACCCAATCGATCTCGGAGATCATCGACGCAGCGATCAAGGATGCGGCGGTACTGGCGGCGGCCGGTTTCGACGCCATCATCGTCGAAAACTACGGAGACGCCCCCTTCTTCGCTGACACCGTGCCCCCGGCGACGGTGGCCGCCATGACCCGGGTGGCGACCGAGCTGCGGGTGGCGACCGACATGGATCTCGGGATCAACGTGCTGCGCAACGACGCGATCGCGGCGCTCGCCATCGCCGCCGCCACCGGCGCCGAGTTCATTCGCGTCAACGTCCTGTCCGGGTCCATGTACACCGACCAGGGCCTGATCACCGGACGGGCCGCCGAGCTGGGGCGCCTGCGCGCATCGCTTTGTCCCGAGGTCGTGATCTGCGCTGACGTGATGGTGAAACACGCGGTACCCCCGCCCGGACTGACGCTGGCGGCAGCCGCCGCCGACTTGATCGAGCGGTCGGGAGCGGACGCCGTCATCGTCACCGGCAGCGGCACCGGCCGTCCGACCTCGCTCGACGACGTGAGAACGGTGGCAAAGCTGGCCGGCGACATGCCGGTGATGGTCGGATCCGGCGAGACCACGCAAACGATCGCCAAGACCCTCGAGGTGGCCGACGCGGTCATCGTGGGTAGCGCCACCAAGGTCGACGGCGTGACGACGAACCCGGTTGATCCCGAACGAGCCGAGGCGCTGGTCCGGGCAGCGAAGAAGGAGCAGTGATGCAAGCCCATGTGTTCGAGCGCGGAAGAGAGTTCCTGCTGAGGTTCCGTACCGGCGACGATGTTGTCACGAGCTTGACCGAGTTCGCCAAAGAGCACAGCGTGGAAGCCGGCTGGATCAACTACCTCGGGGCCATCTCAACTGCTTCGCTTCGCTACTACAACCAGGAGACCCGCCAGTACGACGACTTTGAAATCGACGAACACCTCGAGGTGCTGGCCGGTGTCGGCAACATCTCCCTCCTCGACGGCGAACCGTTTGTTCACACCCATGCCGCGCTGGCAGATCGCAACGGCACGGCCTACGGCGGTCACGTCAACGTGGGGACGACCGTGTGGGCACTGGAGGTGAGGATCACCGAGCTCCTGGGAGACGCTCCGGTGAGGATGCCCGACGACGCGACGGGATTGAGCCTGTGGGGAGGAACGCTCTGAACCGTCCCGGCATTCGACGCCCCCGATTCGGCGTTTGGACAACTCGATAGAGTTGGTGTGTGGACCTGCCCGTCAACCCGCCTCTGAAACCAATGCTCGCCAAGGCGGTGCCCGAGCTGCCGGTGGGTGATGTGTCGTACGAGCCCAAATGGGACGGATACCGCTGCATCGTCTTCCGGGACGACGATGAGATCGTCATGGGCTCGCGCAACGAGCGACCACTCAACCGTTACTTTCCTGAACTGTTGGAGCCTCTCGCCGACAGCTTGCCAGACCGATGCGTGGTCGATGGAGAGCTGGTCGTGAGCATCGACGGTCAGCTCGACTTCGACGCTCTCGGGCAGCGGATCCACCCGGCGGAATCCCGCGTGCAGATCTTGGCGGAGGCGACGCCGGCCGATTTCGTGGCCTTCGATCTGCTCGCCCTGGGTGACGATTCGCTGATGGATCGACCGTTCGCCGAGCGGCGCGCCGAGCTCGAACGCATCGCATCGGGCTTCGCTCCCCCGGTGCACCTGGCCCCGGCCACCCAGGACCCGGAGGAGGCGATGGAATGGTTCTCGGACTTCGAAGGGGCCGGACTCGACGGCTTGATCATCAAGCCGGAAGGTGACCCATATGCCCCCAACAAGCGCACGCAGTTCAAACTGAAGCATGTGCGCAGCGCCGACTGCGTGGTGGCCGGCTACCGGATGCACAAATCAGGAGACGGCGTCGGGTCCTTGATCCTGGGCCTTTACACCCCGGCTGGGCAGCTGCGTCACGTGGGCGTGGCAGCCAGCTTCACCGCCAAGCGACGGAAGGAGCTGCTCGGCGAGCTGGGGCCATTGACCCTGGACGACCTGGCGGACCACCCCTGGGCGGCGTGGATGGACGCCGAGGCGAACGCCGACGGCTCGATGCCCGGGGCTCCCAACCGTTGGAGCGGGGCCGGCGGCCGCGACCACACCTGGATCCCGCTGCGGCCCGAACGGGTGGTGGAGGTGCGCTACAACTGGGCCACGGCCGGCCGGTTCCGGGGCACCACCAAGATGCTGCGCTGGCGCCCGGACCGGGAGCCGGAATCATGCAGTACCGAGCAGCTGGCCGAGCCCGATCCACTCCCCGAGGATTCCTTGCTTCGCAGCATCGTGGGCTCGGCTTCGCAATAGTTTCGCACGGTGATGGTCGACACCGACCGACAGCCTGATCGGGCTGCCCGGAGCATCGCCGTGCTGGAACAGGTCCAACGCCTCACTCGTCGGTGATACCGGCCATCTGGGCTTCCGGTACCGACAGACGGGCTATGCGTTTGGCGAAGTAATAGATCCGCTTGAGCGTTGCGATCACATCGACCTCCAGGCGGTACGTGGCGATCCGATCCGGGGCGTCTGCCATCAACCGCTCCGTCTGGTGAAGGGAGGCGGCCCGCTCGAGGCTGGTGATGTGGGTCTTCATGTTGGCGGCCCGCCGGCCGGCGTCTGCGTTCTTCTGGGTGAGTGCCAGCATGGCCAGATCGAGTGCCTCGGAGACGGCGGCGTGAAACTCGAGGAGCATCTCCTGTGTGGCCGGCGACACCGTCAAGCCCCGCTCGATCCTGCCCAGGCCGAGATTGACGAGGTTGGTCTCGATCAGGTCGCCAATCGCTTCGAGATCGTTGGTGGCCTCGATGAGGCCGATCAGCTCCTCGGTACTCGACTCGGACAGACGAGTTTGGCTGATCTCCCCCAAGTAGCCGATGATGTGGCCGTGGAGGGAATCGACCTCATCGTCGCGGGCCTCGATCTCCGCGAGCTCCCATCGCGTGCCCCCTAGCACCGCAGGCATGATGTCGGCCAGCATCGCCCGCACCCGGTCGGCCATGCGCAGCAACTCCAGCCGGGCGCGGTCGAGCGCCAGCGTGGGGGTGCGCAGCAATGCCTTGTCGAGATAACGCGCCCGGATGGCGGCCTCGACACCCTCCGGGCGGTCGGGTACCAGCCGCTGTACCAGCCGGGCGAACGGGGGCGTGATGCCGATGACCAGAAGGGCGTTGGTGATGTTGAAGATGGTGTGGGCGTTGGCGATCTCCCGGGCGGTTCCGCCGCCGAGGCCGGATACCGCCCACACCAGCACGCCAACGAGTGGGAGCCACAAGAGAACCCCACCGACGTTGAACAGCGTATGAGCCGTGGCGGCCCGCAGTGCTTCCCGGGGTTTGCCGAGCGCGGCCAGAATCGCCGTGATCGACGTCCCGACGTTGGCTCCCAGAATCAGCGCGATCCCGCTCTCGAGCGTCAACAAGCCCTCTTGCGCCAGCACGATGACGATGCCCGTAGTCGCCGACGAAGACTGGACGAGCGCCGTGAACAAAGCACCGACCCCTGCTCCGAGCAAGGGGTTTTCGAGACTCACCATGGCGTCCAGGAACCTCTGGCTGGAGCGGAGCGGCGACATCGCCTCGCCCATCATGGTCATGCCGAGGAACACCAGCCCGAGGCCCAACAGCGCCGAGCCCATGGCGCGCCTGGCTCCGTCCTTGGAGAAGAAGGTCACGCCGAACCCGATCGCCACGGCGAGGAGCGCATAGGAGGTGACCTTGAATGCGATGATCTGGGCCGTGATCGTCGTGCCGATGTTGGCGCCCAGGATGACGCCCAGCGACTGTTCGAACGTCATCAATCCCGACGTGATGAACCCGACCACCAGCACAGTCGTGACCGACGACGATTGAATGACCGCAGTGATTCCGGCGCCCGTCGCCATACCGGCGAACCGGTTCTTGGTCAGCCGCAGCAGGATCGTGCGGAGCCGGTCGCCGGCAACGAGCCTGAGAGCCTCGGTCATCTGCTCCATGCCGAGCAGGAAGATGGCCAGGCCGCCCAACAGCCCGACGACGAGCACGAACAGCTCGATCTCGGCGCCGGACACATCCGCTGTCTCTGCCGCAGCCACCAAACCGGTCATTCGCATGCACTTCGGTTCACGAGCCGTGAGCTTAGGGAGCCGGCCAAACGCGTTGCGGATCCCGACACATCGAGGAAACCGTCACCGTACGAACCCGCATCGCATCGTTTCGCAATCCCGGGACCGGCTCGAGGTGTTGGGCCAGGGCCGGTAGCGGCCGCGTATGTGCTGCCTGGCTCTGATCGACGACCAGTGACCAGGCGATGACCCCCACCGGCTTCCGTCGGTCTCGCTCGTGATCCGGTCTTCACGACTGCTCGCCTCCCAGCTTCTGCACCGAAAAGCCCGTCTTGACGAGCAGCCGGATCAACCCCGCCGACGGGGCCTTGAGCTGAGCCGGCTTGAGCACGTCGTCGAACCGCTCGAAGTAGTCGACCAGGAACTCGAACACGTGGGTGAGCGAAATGGTGTTGAGGTTGTTCACCGGACTGCGCCCGAAAGCCACGAGACGGGTTCGAATCTTGCCCCCGCCGCGTGCGTTCGAAAAACACACGGGCTTGTTGGCGAGGCGATCGACGACCGTTGCCGTCGGGTCTTCGTAGAGCCATTCGATGCGGCTGAGAACGGCGTGCAGGGTGTGGTGGCTGGTCAGGCCGGGGTTCCAGACGGCCTTTCCCTGTTTCACCTCGCCGATGATCACGTCCACCTCGTCCATCTTCAGTTCGAGCACGCGGTCTTCCACCAGCAGCCGTTCCCGGCGCTTGGGATCGTGCTCGTCGGCGGCGTGCACCATCCCCGGAAACCGGATGCCCATGACGTCGACGTCCGTCACCGTCTCGTACCCCCCACCTGCGACTTTGCGCTGGACCTCGAATTCGCTGAGGGTGAAGTAGCCATTGGTTCGCAGATAGGCCTCGATGAGATCGACCCCGATATCCATCAGTCCTCCGGCCGGCCGGCCGGCAGGGCCCGCAGCGAGTCGAACGAATAGATCCCGGTGTGGTGGTTGTCGGGGGCGAACCCGAAGTTGATGGCGTAGGCCCCGACGAGGGCGGCGTCGAGAATACGAATGCGTTCGGGGTGCTCGAGTACGGCCGCCGTCGCCCGGGCACCTGCCTCGTCGCGGCAGGAGGCGCACATGCACGCCGCCCGCAGGGATGGGGCATCGATCGACTGGGTGCGGCCGGACTGCCACGTGAGTGTCACCGAGCGCCCGTCGTGAATCTCGATCTTGTCTGGGACCTCCACCCGGCCAAGCGTACCGGTGGCGGGATCCGACCTAAGCTCGCGTCGGTGGACGACGCCATCACGATCATCACCCGCCCCGGCCACCCGGATTTCCTCGACCTGCCGTGGGACGAGCCGCTGGCATCGTGGGACCACGAGCGGCTCGTGGATCTGCCTAAGGGCATCTCCCGGCACATCGTCCGCTTCGTGCAGTACGAGTCCGGCACCTACGCCATCAAGCAATTGCCGGTGGCGGCGGCACAGCGCGACCACGAGATGTTGGGTCGTCTACAGGAAGAAGACGGCCCGGCTGTACGACCGGTGGGATTGGTCACCAACACCGAGCTCGATACCGGCGCCGAAGAATCGGCCGCGCTGATCACCCGCTACCTCGACTACTCGTTCTCCTATCGCGAGCTGCTGAGTGGGGCCGGGTTCGGAAAGCGGCGCAACCAGATGCTGGGGGCTTTTGCCATGCTGCTCGTCGAACTCCATGTCATGGGGTTCTACTGGGGCGACTGTTCGCTTTCGAACGTCCTCTACCGATGGGACGCCGAGGCCATCCAAACCGTCATGGTCGACGCCGAGACCGCCGAATTCCGGGAATCCGGCCTGTCAGAGGGCCAGCGGGCGCAAGACGTGGAGATCATGATCCAGAACGTGGGAGGCGGCATGCTCGACATCGCCGCCGAGGCCGGCAAGGACCTCGACGAGGCCGATTTGCACCTGGGGGAAGACATCGCCACCCGCTACTACGGGCTGTGGGAGGAGATCAATCGCACCACCATCATCGGAACCGACGAGAGATACCGAATCGAGGAGCGGGTGCGTGCCCTCAACGAACTCGGTTTCGACGTGTCGGACGTGACGCTGATCCCTCAAGAGCGGGGCTCCCGCCTCCGGCTCACGGTGTCAGCCTCGGGCAGGCGCTTTCACCGCACCCGCCTGCGCGACCTGACCGGGGTCAGGGCAAGCGAGGCCCAGGCCCGCATGATCCTGTCCGACCTGCGCTATTACGAGGCCCACCACCCCACCAACTCGGACAAGGCGATCAACGCCGTGCGCTGGAGGGTGGGAGAATTCGAGCCGTGGATCGCCCGGGTGAAAGAAGCCGTCGAAGACGAACTCGACCCCATCCAGGCCTTTTGTGACCTGCTCCACCACCGCTACGTCATCTCGGTCGAACAGCAGCGCGACGTAGGCACGGAAGCTGCGTTCGAGGACTGGCTCGCAAAGCGGGACCGGGCGGAGGCCCCGGTCTAGACGTCCACGCCCCTCTCCCGTAGCACGTCCCGGGCCCGATAGAGCGCCACCACCGACATCGAATCCTGGATCTCACCCCGTATCACCATGTCCATCGCCACCGAGAACGGGACCGCCCGCACGACCAGTTGCTCGGTGTGATCGGGCGCCGCCTCTCCCATCTCGAGCTCTTCGGCCAGGAACAGATAGGCGGTCTCGTCGGTGAAACAGTTGGACGTGTGAATGCTGCCGAGCTCGGTGAGCCGACCGGCCCGCAAGCCGGTCTCTTCCCGCAGCTCCCGCAACACGCCCTCTTCGATCGATTCGCCTGGATGGCGGCCCCCCTCGGGCACTTCCCACGAGTAGGTGTCGTGGGGATAGCGGTGCTGTCCGACCAGATACACGTCCAGATCGTCCGTGAGTGGAACGCAGCCGAGTGCATCCTGGGTCTCGATGACGCCATAGATGCCCGACTCTCCCGAGGGGGCGATCACGTCGTCGTGCCGCACCCGCACCCAGGCGTTCTCGTAGACCACTTTCGTGGCGGTTCGCCGCCACGGCCCGATTTCGTCAACCATGTGTCGCTGTTTCGGCCTAGTGGCCGCCCCGCTTGACCCCGCCGTACTTCATGCGCGTGTCCTCCATCCGGGCGACCCCCGCTTCGTCATCGTTGATGGCGGCATCGACCACCTCACCGTAGAAAACCGTGTGGGTCCCGCAGTCCTTTGCGTCCCACACCGTGGCCTCGATGAAGGCGATGGCGTCCTCGAAGATGGGAACCCCGGTCTTGCCCTCGCGTACCGGATAACCGTTGAGACCGCCGTCCTCATAGGTGGCGGGCTTGGAGAACTTGACGAAAGGCCGCGTGTTCTCCCGGTCCCAGAGGTTGATTGAAAATGAGCCGGACACCTCGATCAGGCGTTTGGTGACCGCCGAGTTCTCCACAGAGATGGCCACCAGCACCGGTTCCATGGATACCTGGGTGACCCAGCTGGTGGTCATGCCGTTCCAGGTATCACCGTCGCGCGAGCCGACCAGGCACAGCACGTTCGGAATCTTCCACAACACCCGGTTGAGTAATTCACTTTCCATGGGCCCGACACTACCGAGCGCAGCCCGCAAGCCCGGGACAAAACAGCCAAACCGGTTCTAGAGTGGGATCGTGAATGTTCTCATCGCCACCTCCGGCGTGCTGACGCCGGCGGCGGCAGCCGATCTGGTCGAACGATTCGTGCGGGACGGCGACAAGGTGAACGTGGTGACGGTCATGGAGGTCCCCCGCTCGTTCCTCGACGACGTCCGCTCTGATGAATGGCAACCCGACGAGATGGGCAACGCCATTTTTCAACAGTCGGAAGAGGCCCTGATCGCCCGATACGTCGAGGAACGGGGCCGGCGCATCACCGAGCCCATGGTCGAGGCCCTGGCCGAACGGGGGGTGGCGGCCCACGCAACGTTCCTGGAGGGCGACGACCCCGCCGCCACGATCATCACGGCCGCGGCGGAGCTGGGGGTCGACCTCGTGGTGATGGGCGCCACGAGAATGATCTTTCGGGGATGGGAAAGCGTATCGGCGCGCGTGATGGCCGAAGCCAAGGTCCCGGTCCTGGTGGTGCCCTCCCCGCACGTCGAGACCGACGAAGAATGAAGACGCTGCGGACGCCCGATCGGGCGTTCGCCGCGATTCCGGACTTCGATTTCGCACCTCAATACCACGTTGCCGAGACCAACGTCACCATGCACTACGTCGACGAGGGGGAGGGCAGACCTGTCCTGCTGCTACACGGCGAGCCGACGTGGTCGTTCCTGTACCGGCACATGATTCCACCCTTGGTCGCCGCCGGATTTCGGGCGATCGCACCCGACCTGATCGGCTTCGGCAAGTCTGACAAGCCCATCGAGGCATCGGACTACACCTATGCCAACCACGTGGCCTGGGTGGAATCGCTCGTCATCGATCTCGATCTGGAACGAGCCGTCCTCTTCGGCCATGACTGGGGAGGCCTGATCGGGCTGCGGGTGCTCGCCAACCAGCTGGAGCGATTTGCGGCGGTGGCCGTCACGAACACCGGCCTTCCCACGGGAGAACACACCATCCCCGATGCCTTCCACGACTGGCTTCACTTCAGTCAGGAGAGCCCGGTGTTCCCCATCGGGTCCTTCGTACAGAACGGGACCGTCTCACACCTGAGTGCTGAAGTGGTCGCCGCCTACGACGCCCCGTTCCCCGACGAGAGCTACAAAGTCGGTGCGCGGGTCTTTCCGTCATTGGTACCGATCAACCCCGAGATGGAGGGGTCGGCCGACAACCGGGCCGCCTGGGAGGTCCTCATGGGCTTTCGTGGGCCGTGCCTCACACTGTTCTCCGACTCCGATCCGATCACGGCTGGAGGGGCGCGGCCGTTCCAGAAGCTGATACCCGGCGCCAAGCACCAACCCCATGTCACGATCGAAAACGCCGGTCATTTCGTGCAGGAGGACGCCTCCCCCGCCCTGGTGGCGGCCTTGATCCCGTGGCTGGAAACCCTCTGACGAGCGTTTCTTGTCACAGAGGCCCGGCATAGTTGGGTGTATGGAAGACTGGAGCGCCCCAATAGACCTCCGATCCCGCCGGCGAGAAGCGGGCAGCAACCATCGCGCTTCTCCCCATGCACGCTGTGCCGGCGGAGACACGGCCGAGAACAGCCCAGCCGAAAACAGCACAGCCGAAAACAGCACAGCCGAAAACAGCACAGCCGAAAACAGCACAGCCGAAAACAGCCCAGCCGAAAACAGCCCAGCCGAGAACAGCACAGCCGAGAACAGCACAGCCGAGAACAGCACAGCCAACCACACCGCCGAAATCAGCCCGGTCAGCCCAGCCGAGAACAGCATCCAGGTGTCGGGGGTGGAAGCACGGCTGTGCCGAGCGTGTTCGGCACTCGAATGGACCAGGCACGGTGAACCCATCGATGCGGCCGAGGCCATTGCCGGCGTCTTCGGGGGATTTGACGTCGAGGGGGCGGTCGACGCCGTCGGTGCTCCGGCGCGGCAGGTGCTCGTGGCGAAATCAGATTCTCCTGATGGGGACAGGTTCATCGAGTGGCTCCCGGAGCGATCCTGGTGGCATGCCATGCCATCGCTGTGGATCAGTCGGGGCGAGCGGGTGCTCTTGCTGGCAACGGGCGAAGCCCGGGCGGCGGCGGGTTAGGGGCGCCGTATGGCTGACCAACAGCGCGTGGATGTCCCTCACGAGCAACGCAGGCGCCCTCGCGTCATCATCCTGCAGCCGCGAGAGGTCGACGAAGTCCGCCTCACCGGGCACCTCCCATCCCGCCGATCGGCCCAAGGCGTAGCGGGCAGCGGCTGGTCGGCCCGGGACCGCACGTCCAAAGACCAGCCTGCTCCGAGCCGACTTCGCCGCCCGGGACACTCGCGCCATCGCTTCTCGATCGATGAGCCCGGCCACGGCCGCTCCCACCGACTCGGTGCATGAGCAGGCGAGTGAACCGAGCAAGCCCCTCGGCCCGGCCCGGGAAAACCCTGGTCTGGAGAGGCCGGTCTGAGAAAACCCTGGACTGAGACCGGCCCGGGGAACGCCAGTCCTGAGAACGCAGACCTGAGACCCTGGCCTGACAAACCTGGCCTGAAAGACCTGTCGGTGAGAAACCTGGTCTGAGAGACCGTGATCTGTGAGAAAACACCGGTCTGAGGGAAGACTGGTCCGGTGAGACGGCATTGAGCGCTGATTGCTTGCAACTGCAAGCGGAGTGCTTGCAGTAGTATTGACCGATGCACAACACCTTGCCACCTGGCTACCCGGCCCGGTTGGAAGGCGAACATCGGCTCGGGGACCACAGCATCATTCTGGTGCGTCCCATCCTGCCGTCGGACGCCGACCACATCCGGACGGCGCTGGCCACCGCCGACAGCGACACGTTGTACCGGCGTTTCTTCACCACCCGCCCCCGGCTCACCGAACAGACCATCGAACACCTGGCACGTGTGGATTACCAGCGGCGATTCGCGCTGGTCGCCTTCGCGGGCGAACAACCGATCGGCGTGGCCCGATACGAGAGCCTGCCCGAATCCGGCGAGGCCGAGCTCGCATTTGTCGTAGACCCCCAATGGCGGGGGCGGGGCGTCGCCCGGCTCCTGGGACAGATGGTGATCGCCGAAGCGTCCCGCAAGGGCATCCGCAAACTCGTGGCGTACTACTTGGCCACCAACGACGCCGCCGGAGGACTGCTCCTCGACCTCGGTTTCGATGGTGGCGTGGTCGAAGACGGTGTCGTGACCGTGGAGCGCACGCTCACCTAGTCGATCTCTCGACGACTACGCCGGTCCGGTTATCGAGAGCTGGCAGCTGCGTTTTCGTCGGCGCGGTCGAATTGCCGCTGTCGTTCCTGGAATCGGCGGCGCCGGTCGGCAGATGTGGTGGCATGGCAGGCATCGCAGGTCACACCGCGGACATAGCCGGGCCGGCTGAGATCGGCCTCGCCCAGGACCCGGTTGCAGCTCACGCACACCTCTTTTCCGGTCGCACGCAGGGAGGCGTCGACCGTCACCCGCCGATCAAAGACATAGCACTCTCCCTCCCACCGGCTCGCCGTCTCCGGTATCGAGTCGAGGTAATTGAGAATGCCGCCCTCCAGCTGGTACACATCGGCCACCCCCAGACTGCGCAGATAGGCGCCGGCCTTCTCACACCGGATGCCACCGGTGCAGTACATGGCGACCTTGGGCGCGGCGGCCAGGTCTCGGTTGCCCGCCGCCCATGCCGCGAACTCCCGGTAGGTGCTGGTGTGGGGATTGACCGCTCCCGGGAAGCCGCCCACCGCGATTTCATAATCGTTCCGGACATCGATGACGACCACGTCCGGGTCCTCCAGCAGCTCGTTCCATTGCTCGGGCCGAACCCGGGTACCCGTTTGCGCCGCCTGGACTTCGGTGCCCAACGGCACGATCTCGGCCTTGAGCCGCACCTTCAGGCGGCCAAAGGGCGGCTCGGTGGACCAGGAGTCCATCACCGCCATGTCAGCCAACCGCGGATCGGCGACCAGCAGGTCGACCACGGCCTGTACCCCGGCAGGTGGTCCCGCAATGTTGCCGTTTACGCCCTCGGAAGCCAGCAAGATCGACCCGGTCACCCCACCTGCCGCGGCCACGCCTTGCAGCGGTGACTGCCATGCTGCGAAGTCGCCGAAGTCGACAAAGCGGTAGAACGCCGCCACCCGATACGTTTCGGTCCCCGGTGGGCAGCTCATGTGGGTACCGGCCCTGCTCGAAACTGGGTCTCGAACAAGCTGGCATAGAGCCCACCGGCTGCCACCAGTTCGTGGTGGGTTCCCGACTCGATCAGCCGGCCGGCGTCGAGTACGAGAATGCGGTCGGCGGCCAGGACGGTCGAGAGCCGATGGGCGATGACAAGCGATGTACGCCCCGCCATGACCCGGTCGAGAGCTTCCTGAATCAGGGACTCGTTGTGAGCATCGAGATGAGAGGTTGCCTCGTCGAGAATGAGGATCTTGGGGTCCTTCAGCACGACCCGGGCAATCGCCAACCGCTGCTTTTCACCGCCGGACAGGCGATACCCCCGCTCCCCGACCCGGGTCTCGTATGCGTCCGAAAGGGTGCTGATGAACTCACGGATGTTGGCGATTTCGGTGGCAACATCGAGCTCGGCCAGCGTTGCCTCGGGCTTGGCATACCGCAGGTTGGCAGCAATCGAATCGTGGAACAGATGGCTTTCCTGGGTGACCACCCCGATGTTCTTGCTGAGAGTCTCAAACGACAGGTCCCGGACGTCGACGCCATCGATGCGGACGGCCCCGCTCGTGACGTCGTAGAGACGGGGCACCAGGTACGTCGCGGTCGTCTTGCCGGCGCCGCTCGGCCCGACGAGGGCCACCAACTCACCGGGTTCGATGTCAAACGAGACATTCTGCAGCGCCGGACCGCGCGATTGCCGCTTGACCGGGTCGCCGTCGAGGACCGCCGGGGTCCAAAACGACATCCGCTGCACTGAGGCCAGCCCCACCTCCATCGCCGACTCGTAATCGAAGCTCACGGCGTCGAAGCTCACGGCTCCTGCGACCGGATCCAGGGTCACCGGGCCGGGGCGTTCGGTGATATCGGTCCGGATGTCCATCACCTCGAAGACGCGCTCAAACGACACCATCGACGTCGAGAACTCGACCTTGGCATTCGACAGCGATGAGAGGGGCCCGTACAGGTTGCCGAGGTAGAGGGATAGCGCGACGACGTCACCGACATCGAGTTCGCCGTTGATCACCAGCACCGCCCCGAACCAGAAGACCAGGGCTGTTCCCACCGCGCTCACGATGCCGAGCGCCATGAAGAACCACCGACCGACCAGCGCCCGGCGGACACCGAGGCGCTGTACTTCACCGGCGTGAACGGTGAACCGATCCGTCTCGGTTTCTTTGCGCCCGAACAGCTTCACCAACAGCGCCCCCGATACATTGAGCGCCTCAGAGATCGTGTTGTTCATCTCGGCCTGGGCCACCATCTGGTCCCGGGCGATGCCACGCAGGAGCTTTCCCACGCGACGGGACGGGACTACGAACAGTGGTAGCACCACGATGGAGAGCAGCGTGAGACGCCACTCGATCCCCAGCATCACGGCGATGGTCACAACAGACGAAAAAGCGTTCGACACGAGCGACACCAGTGTCCCGGTAATCGCCTGTTGCGCCCCGACCACGTCGTTGTTGAGTCGCGAGTTGAGCTCGCCGGTGCGGGTGTTGGTGAAGAACCCGAGCGACATCGAGCCGAGGTGGCTGAACAGCTCACGCCGGAGATCGAAGATGATGCCCTCGCCCGCCGTGGCAGAAGCCCACCGTTGGACGAGCCCGACCGCGCCGTTCAGGATCGGCACGGCCACCATGCCGATGCCCAGCCAGGTGACCCGGCTGAGGTCCCCGGCCGGGATGGCATTGTCGATCAGATCCCGGATCAGGAGAGGGGGCGCCAGTGTGATGATCCCGATCACGGCGATCGAGATGAGCACGATGACCAGATAGCGAATGTACGGGCGCGCATAGCCGAAGACCCGTACCAGGAGGTCCCGATCGATGTTGGGAACGTCCTGGTCTTCGTCGTAGCGCAGATACGAGAACCAACCGCCGTGCATGAGGCCCACAGGCTATCGGCACGCGGAATTATCGGCGTTCACCCATCGGGCACCCCGGAGCGAGACCACTCTGAGCGGCGTACCATACGATCCCATGTCGCGCACCATCACTGTGATCCGTGATTCGTACCCGGACCGACCAGGGCTCGACACTGCGGTGTCCGGGGCGATCCTCCGGCGGGTCGGGACCGGGGCGATGGGCGAGACACTTCGCCTCCACGTCCCGGGCCGATTCGTGGCGTTCGGGCGCCAGGATGTCGGTGTGCCCGGATACCCGGAGGCCGTGGCGAGCGCCCGAGAGCGGGACTTCGAGGCCGTCGAGCGACTGGCGGGTGGTAGGGCAGCCTTGTTCCACGAGGAGACCCTGGCCTTCGCCTGGTCGGTGCCTGGCGGCGATCCCCGCTCCGCCATCACCGGGCATTTTCAGGAGATCGCGGCGATCTTGCGCGAGGCAATGGTGAATCTAAGCGTCGACGCGCACATCGGTGAGGTCACGGGGGAGTACTGCCCCGGGGCATACAGCATCAACGCCCGGCACGAAAAGAAGATCGTCGGCGTAGGGCAGCGGATCTTGGGCGGGGCCACCCACATCGGCGGCGTGATCGTCGTGAACAACGCCGACCTGGTGCGCGAGACCCTGATCCCGGTGTATTCGGCGCTCGACATCCCCTGGAAGCCCGACACGACCGGCAGCATCGCCGACGAAGTGGGCGCCCGCCGCGACATGGACCGCGTGGCCGATGTGGTGCTCGCCGCCTTCGGACGACGCTATCGGCTGGAGCCGGGATACGTGAAGAGCGAGGTCCTGGGCGAAGCCACCGCCGAGGCTTCCGGATACGTGTCGCCCCGCTAGGACTCAGACCTCGAACACCCCGGCCACCGGATACCAGTGCTCCTCCCCGAAGGCCAGCACCTGGTCGGCGGTCCCCTGATCGTTGGTGTACCGCAGATAGAACGCCCGATCGGTAGGTCGGAAGACCGCCACCGTGTCAACCGCCCCATCCACCCAGTTCCCGGCCACCAGCCGGTCCCCAGGGTCACCGAAGTAGAACTCGTTGTCGGCCAACCCGGTCAGGTGTTCATCGCGAACATAGACATAGCCGGAGGTGGGCCGGTAGAGGCCGATGGTCTCGGCCCCGTCTCCGTTGAAGTCGCCGACAAAGGGGACATCGCCCGGGTTGCCGAAGAAATACGCGGTGGACACGCGGACCGGGTTCGCGTCCTCTCCCAATTCGTTGACCACGAACACCTCGCCGGTCGAAGGGCGGTAGATCGATACCGTGTCGCACCCGTCGTTGTCGAAATCACCCGCCAACGGGGTATCTCCGGGAAGGCCCAGCACGTAGTGGTGGGTGGCCGGGCCGACGACGAGGTCGTTCGTCAGGTGGACGCTGGCATCCGAAGGCCGAAAGACCCCGGGCGTGTCGTAGCCGTCGCAGTCCCAGTCGCCGACCAGCGGTGCATCACCCTGGCCCCCGAAATAGAACTCGACCACCTCGCCCGATTCCCGGCGCAGCAACCACCGACCCGTGTCCAGGTCGATCATCCCCAGTTGGTCTGTGGGCAGCGGAGGGAGAGCAAAGCCTTCTGTGCGCAGATCGCTGCGGGAGGCCAGGTCGAAGGACACCGGCTCGAGTGGATACGTCCACTCTGCGGCACAGTCGGGCTCGTCATCCAAGGGCAACCCGGCCAGCCGTCCGGCAAGCGTGGCGGTCCCGTCATAGGCCGCCAGCACATATCCCCCGCTCTCCCACGCCAGCGGGAACACATACTCGACGTCGTCGGAGCTGGACCAGGCCGGCAGGTGCATCGGCCGGAGCTCCCAGTCCATGTCGGTGCCGACCTCGAACTTGTCCAGGTCGAACCAGATCAATCCGACCAGGTTGGGGTCACGGTCCACGACCGAGTAGAGGTCGACGATCCACTGGGCCTTGTCTCCGCCCACGTCCGACGACCCCGTCTGGGCCAGCACATACGGCTTGTCGGGGGCGAGCCGGCGGAGGGCGTCGGCGGCGGGTGTGATCAGCTCGCCAGGGGCCCGCCACCAGCCCCCGACGGGGGCATCACCGAAATTGAACGCCGACAGTCCCACCACGTCGACGTACTCGGACCCCGGGTAGAAGTCGGCCAGCGTGCCGCAACCGAAGCTCGACTCGTTGTTCGGCGCCCACGCGACCTGCACAAGAGCGGGATCGAGTTGATCGGTGATCAGCGCATGGACCCGGCGAAACGCCTCCCGATAAGCGCTGTGCTCGGCCACGACCTGGCCATCTGACTCGTAGCAACCGTACGGGGTCCATACCCCATTCATCTCCTGCAGGGGAGCGATGGTGAGCCGGCGTCCTTCCCCGCGCGCGAGCCATTCGTACACGTGCCCGATCCAATTGACCAGAGCCGCATCCTGGTATCCGGCGGCGATTTCGGCGGCCGTCGCGTCCACCTGGAGGTTGGAAAACGGCGTGGCGCCCTGCTGCCACGAACGCTCGAGCAGCCAGCCGGTCCGGTCCGACTGCTCCGGGACCCGTGAGTAGTCGTTGTTTTCGTCGACCGAGTGGAACAAGCCGCCGATGCTGATGGGCTGACCCTTCTCGTTGACATCACGCAACGCATCCCCCGCCCAGTCGTCGACGTACGCACCCACCAGGAGGGGCGAAGTCGCGTTGCTGCCAGAATCCGCCGGATCGGCGATTTCGGCTGATGCGGCCGCCGGAATCCACAGGAGCATGAGCGCTACGAAGCAGGCGCTCGAAGTCGGCACAGACGTCATGTCCATACGACGACCGGTGCGCAATGAGGGTTTCCGTCCCATACCCACACCATATCGGCACGAATCCCCTCATCCTCCAGGCAACAGACCCATTTGCCCGCTGCAACGAGAAGAACCGGCCCGAGGGGCCGGTTCTTCAGGGTGCAGGGGGAGGAGGTCGACTATTCGCTGTCGATCCCGTACACCCGGTCGGAGAACTTGTCCCGGAACGAGGCGGTGACGTCGTCGATGAGGCTTTCCGGATCGACGCCCTGGTCGGTTGCAATGTCGGCCAGCGTCTGGCCGCCCTCCAGAAGGTCATGGATCTCGCGTTTCTCCAATCCGAGGATCTCGCTGACCTCATCGCCGATGAAGCCGCGGGCCGCGTGATGATGACGGCCGTGCTTGCCGAACCTGGCCTCGAACGAGTGGTTGACCAGCTCGGGCAGCGCCGTGACAAACCGGTCGACCATCTCATCTGCTTGGGCCTGTTCGAGCTGCCCGTCGGCAACGGCGTCTTGCAGGGTGGCAGCGGCCAATTCCGTCAGCTCGGCAATCAACGTGGCCTCGTCGATTCCGTTGGCGGCGGCCACCTCACTGAGGCTGGACCCACTGACGAGGGCTTCTTTCAACTCACCCTCGTCGACGCCCAGGATGTCGACGACCCCCTCGAACCCACCGATGATTTTGCCGAACAACCGGACCCGGGAGAGATCTCTACGATGTTCTGTTTCCCCCCGCTCCTCCAGAGGGATGGTGACGGTGGTGTCGTCCGCCGGGTCGGGGTTAACGTCCGTCCCCGAATTCTGGGCCAGGGCAAGGCCGCTGGCCGCCAGCAGGGCGATCACCACCACGATGAGGCCCAGCTTGAGAGACTGCTTCATGTCGACTCCTTTCTTCCACGGTAAGAGTCGCGCCAAAACCTGTGGAACCCCTGTGGAATCAGCTGTGAAGACCCTGAGTCAGGAAACGAGGTCGGCGATGCGCAACGCCTTCTCGTTGAAGTCGCGGCGCGGGATGGCCGTCGACCCGCTGTGGCCTCAGGTCGACCGTCGGGTAGCGGGCCGACCGTTGCGAACTAGCCGATCAGACCGTTCTGAACGCTGTCACGCTGCCAGAACGAAGTAGGCGATTTGAAGTTGGGCTGGCAGATTATCGACCGCCGTGCTCAGCACTCGAAGATGCTGATGTCGACGTCCGGGGTCTCACCGGCTTGACTGTCGACCTCACCGGAGATGAACATGACCCCTTCGCCCACAGTTCGGCTGAGCTCGGCCTTGAGCGTTCCGATGGTGTCATCTGGAATGAACGTCCGGTACGCGAGCGAGGTGCCGCACTCGAGAGGGCGGGCGCCGTCGGCGCCGCGACGCGGGATGGGGCCGAACCACTTGCACTCGTCCGTGTCTCCCGTCGGGGCAACAGACCAGAAATCGCCCTCAGGACTGTCGACGAGCGCACCTGAGCAGATTGATCCTGCTTCGACTGCATCGAATCCTTCGAAATACACGACGTAGAAGCCTTCTGCTCGAAACCACTCAGCCGTGACCGTGCCCGGTTCGACTCCCATGACCGAGGCATCGAACTCTCCGGTTACCCGTCCGAAGCCGGTGTCATCAAGCACGGCCGACACGGGCGTGGCCGGCCTGGACTCGGGGCCACTCGCCGCTGTGGGTTCGGGTGGCTCGGTGGTTGCAGCGGTGGGTTCAGGTGACGCGGTGGTTGCAGCGGTGTCGTCCCCACCACAGGCTGCACCTATCAGAGCAATCATCAATACGAGCACGAAACGACGGTTCACCGGTTCCCCTCTATCTTCGATTCCACTATAAGCGTCCACCATACGCGCCCACATACTCGCAGGCCCGGCTGGCAGCTCAGATCAGGGCGTAGCGCTGATCATTCCTCCGGCTGATATGGTTGCTTGACCAGTCAAGCATCGACGACTGCAACTCGGCCGTAGAGCAAAGTCAGCGGAGGACCCCCACTTTTTGCCCTTCTTGTCGTCGTCCGCCTCGTCGCCCTCGTCCTGCTGCTGTCCGAGCGCAGCCGGCCACTCAGCCGGATTGGCCGGCATGACGTCGGCCTGAGTCAGCGGACGAGGTCGGCGATGCGCTCGAGTCCCCGTTCGAGGTCTTCGTCGCTGAGAGCGAACGAGAAACGGGCGTAGCCGGGTGCGCCGAACGCCTCGCCGGGGACGATCGCCACCTGGGCTACGTCCAATAGGGCGTCGGCCAGCTCGAGCGTCGACGCAACCGGCCGGTCGCCGACCGCGCGCACACCGCTCATGTCCGGGAACGCATAGAAGGCACCCCCCGGCTCGAGGCACCGCACGCCGGGGATCTTGTTGAGCAGGGCGTGCATCGTGATCCGGCGCCGGTCGAAAGCGGCCCGCATGGAAGCGACTTCGTCGAGCCCGCCCGAGACAGCGGCCAGCGCCGCATGCTGGGCCACATTGTTCACGTTGGAGGTCAGGTGTGACTGGAGGTTGGTGACAGCCCGGGCGACCGGCTCGGGGGCGATCAGCCAACCCACCCGCCATCCGGTCATTGCGTAGGTCTTCGAGACCCCATTGATGACCACGCACCGTTCGGCGACATCGGGCACCTCCACCGGGATCGAAGAG
>JBFIPU010000009.1:0-51440 GCA_041609995.1 Acidimicrobiia bacterium | reverse complement strand
CTGGCCATGGTCACGGCGTCAACCCCTGCGATGGTGATCGGCCTCGTATTCGTCGTCCTCGGCCTCGCCGGCGTGATCGTCGGCTACCTCCGCCTGCGCCGCCACACCGCGCCTCCCGTGGCCGAAGCCGTCGAACGAGACGGTTACTGGCACCGCTACTCGCTCAAGTAGCACCAGGGCTAAACCGGCCGAAACAGGAATGTGCCAAATCGGCCACGGACCGCGGTAATGCCGCGCTGAACGCGCTTCCAATTGCTTGAAGCCGCCCGTGAACGGGCCCAGATCTCCCCACCAGGTTCACATTCTCTCCACATTCGTCGACGACCTTTGTCCATGACGATTCAGAGAGAGGAGCAACATGTTTCGTGTCGTCGTGGCCATCCTGGCAGTGATCGGATTGGTCTCACTATTCGCCAACGGTTCGGCACTGGGAGTGGGAGCCCTGCTACTGGCACCCTTCTTCTTCATCGCCAAGGTCGTGTTCTTCTTCATGCTCTTCGGGTTCATTGCCCGGGGGCTGGGAGCCAAGCATCGCTTGGGCGGATACGGCCACCCTGCGTTTGGCGCCTGGAGCCGGCCCGATATCCGTTGGATGCCGAGCGGCCGGAAGAACCGCACCGAGCAGGAGGAAAGCGGTCCCTCCGAGGAGGAGAGGTTCGAGGAGTGGCACCGGATGACCCACGCTCGGCGGGAGGTCGACAGCTGGGTCGAGGACATCGAGTAAGAGCTGTCAGAATGCAGAGGGTGAAGAAGGTCCTCGTCGTCGAAGACGAACTGAAGATCGCCCGCCTCATCAGGGATTACCTGACCGAGGCGGGCTTCGCCGTGGTCGAGGCGACCGACGGGGCCACCGCCCTCTCGCTGGCCCGGGCCGAGCGCCCGGACATGATTCTCATGGATCTGGGCCTGCCCGGCATCGACGGGCTCGATGTCACCCGCCGGCTGCGCCAGACCTCATCGGTACCGATCATCATGCTCACGGCCCGTACCGAAGAGACCGATCGTGTGGTCGGCCTTGAACTGGGCGCCGACGATTACGTAACCAAACCCTTCTCCCCCAAAGAACTGGTGGCCCGCATCCGCGCCCTGCTCCGGCGGGCCGAGAACACCATCGGGGGCGGAGACGTGATCACCGCCCGGGATGTGGTCATCGACATCCCCAAGATGCGGGTCGAGGTGGCCGGCGAGAACGTCGAGCTGACCTCATCCGAATTCGAACTGCTGGTGACACTGGCCCGGCATCCAGGCCGCATCTACACCCGTGCCCAACTGCTCGAACTCATCAAAGGAATCTCCTTCGAGTCATATGAACGTTCGGTCGACGCCCACGTCAAGAACTTGCGAAAGAAGATCGAGCCCGACCCCGGCCGGCCCGGCTACATCCTCACGGTGTACGGCGTCGGCTACAAGTTCGCCGATGAGTAGGCGCCGCCCCCCGTGGAAGCACGACTGGTCGGGACCGCCCCCCGAGTGGTGGCGCCAGGGCGACGAGTGGTGGGCGGCGCCCGGACAGGGCCGGGAGGCGTGGAGCCGGTTCGGCCGCACCATGGCGGTCAAGGCGCTCGTCTTGGTGGCCATGTTCGCCATTGTGATGATCGCACTCGGTGCCCTGGTCTCGGTCGTCTTCAGTGCCGTCAAGCTGGCGACGGGCATCCTGGTGGTGCTGCTCACGCCGATCGTGTTCGCCCTGCTGGTCTATGTACTCGTCCAACTCGGAGCCCGGTCGTGGCGTCCCATTCGCGATTTGATGCGAGCAGCCGGCGAGCTGGCAGACGGCGACTACTCGGTGCGGGTGGACGTGTCCGGCTCACCCGCCACTCGCCGGGCCGTCCAGTCCTTCAACGACATGGCCGGCCGACTGGAGTCGTCCGACCGCCAGCGCCGCCAGCTCCTGGCCGACCTGGGCCACGAGCTGCGCACCCCCCTCACCGTATTGCGAGCAGAGATCGAGGCGATGCTCGACGGCGTCCACACGCTGGACCGTGACAACCTGGAGCCATTGATGGGCGAAGTGGCAGTCATGGAGCGACTGCTGGAGGACCTCCGCACCTTGAGCTTGCTGGAGGCCGGCGCGCTCCAGCTCCACCCCGAGCCGACCGACCTCGCCGTGCTGGTGGCCGACGTGGCCGACTCCTATCGGAGGCGAGCGGCGGAAGCCGGCGTGAACATTCGCGTGGAAGCCGAACCGGTAGAGCTCGTTCTCGATCCGGTCCGTGTACGAGAAGTGATCACCAACCTCGTCAACAACTCGATACGGGCGATGCCCGAGGGGGGAGAGTTGCTGGTCACCACCAGGCCCCAGGACCGGGGTGCCGTGCTCGAGGTGTCCGACACCGGCATCGGGATCGCAGAGGAGGACCTCGACCGGGTATTCGAGCGATTCCAAAAAGGGGCCACGTCCTCCGGTTCCGGCCTGGGCCTGACGATCAGTCGTAACCTGGTCCGCGCCCACGGTGGCAGGATTTCCATCGACAGCAAGGCCGATCAGGGCACTACCGTCACCATCGACCTGTCTGATATCAGGCCGGGAACCGCCACCCACGACGTCACGGAGACAGAGCCGAGGAGACCGCTATGACGGAACTGCCGATCTACACCGAGGAACACGACTTGTTCCGCCGCACGATACGCGACTTCGTGGCCAACGAGCTGGCACCGTACGTCAACGAGTGGGACGAGGCGGGCGAGTTTCCCCGCGAGGTCTACAAGAAGGCAGGAGAGATCGGGCTCTTCGGCATCGGATTCGACGAGCAATACGGAGGGCTGGGCGAGCACGATCCGCTGTTGTTCTGCATTCTCTCGGAGGAGCTGGCGCAGTCGAGCGGTGGAGTGGCCGCCGGTCTCTTCTCCAATTACATCGGTGCCCCCCCGATCCAACGAGCGGGATCCGACAAGGTGAAAGAGGAGATCCTGCCCGGAATGCTCTCCGGCGATCTGATCTGTGCCCTCGCCATCACCGAGCCCGGCGGGGGATCCGACGTGGCCAACCTGCAGACGACGGCCGTCCGCGAGGGCGACGACTACGTGGTCAACGGGCAGAAGACGTTCATCACTTCCGGCATGCGGGCCGACTACATCTCCACTGCGGTGCGAACCGGCGGCCCGGGGGCGGCAGGCGTGTCGATGCTGGTGGTCCCCACCCGCGTGCCGGGCTTCTGGACCACGCCGTTGGAAAAGATGGGTTGGTGGAGCTCGGACACCGCCACGCTCTACTTCGACGACTGCCGCGTGCCGGCCGAATACTTGCTGGGCACCGAAAACGGCGGGTTCAAGATCATCATGGAGAACTTCAACTACGAACGGCTCTTCATGATCGCCGGCATGGTCGGTGCCTCACGCATCTGCTTCGACGAGGCGCTGGCCTGGGCCCGCGATCGCCAGACGTTCGGCGCCCGGCTCGCCGACCACCAGGTGATCCGCCACAAGCTCGTCGAGATGGACCGCATGATCAACGCCACGCGGGCGTGGATGGAGAAGCTGGCATGGCAGGTCTCGCAGCACGACCACGTCGTGGCCGAACTGGCCGAAGCCAAGGTACAGGCCAGCCTCACCATGGAGTTCTGCGCTCGCGAAGCTGCCCAGATCCTGGGTGGTGCCTCCTACCTACGCGGCAACCCGGTCGAGCGGATCTATCGAGAGGTGCGGGTCAACGCCATCGGTGGCGGCAGTGAGGAAATCATGCGGGACCTGGCCGCGCGACAGCTCGGCATCTGATGCCGAGCTGTCGTTCATGTCGGGACTAGCTGCCTAGTCGTCGTCAGGACCTTCGTCCTGGCGGCCGTCGTCATCCGTCCCCACGACGCTGAACTCACGGTCGAGCTGTACGTCGACCTGGCTTCCATCGTCGCGAGTGACTTCGACCTCGTAATAGGACTCTTCGTCCTCGACTTCTGTGTCGGTCACCGAGCCTTGACCGATGTGGGCGAGGGCAGCCTCGCTGGCACGGTCGAGGGCTCCACCCGATATGGGAGTGTCGGGCCCTTCGGATTGGCCGGACGCAGCCGGCGTTGCCGAATCTGCAAAAGCGCCGGTTGCTGCCAGCGCCAGGGCGCCGGCCACGATCGCCCCAGCGGCGATTCTGGTCGGCTTCCTCATGCTCTATCCCTTCCACTCACGAGCAACGTAACGGGCGTACGCTGACGGGAACCTGACACACTCGCAACTCGAGCGCTCCTCGCGCGCAGAGGTCAGGTCTTGTTCAGGTAGGCGTCAGCACCACCTGCCACAATGGGGATGTGAAGTTGCTGATCGTCGAAGACGACAAGAAGATCGCAACCGCAACTCGCCGGGGCCTGGAAGCGGAGGGTTTCAACGTCGAAGTGGCGCTCGACGGAACCACTGGCCTGTTGATGGCCCTCGAGGGTGGTTACGACCTCATCATCCTCGATATCTTGCTGCCCGGACGCAACGGGTATCAGATCTGTGCCGACCTGCGGGAAGCGGGCGACTGGACCCCGATCCTGATCCTGACCGCCAAAGACGGTGAATACGACGAAGCCGAAGCCCTCGACACCGGCGCCGACGACTACCTCACGAAGCCATTCTCCTTTCCGGTGTTGGTGGCCCATGTCCGGGCATTGCTCCGGCGCATAGGCAGGAACCCGGTTCCGGTCTCGGCGGGTGACCTGCGGATCGACCCGGGCGAGCGCCGGGTATGGCGCGGCTCGGAAGAGATCGTGCTGACGGCCCGTCAATTCGACGTACTCGAGTTTCTGCTCCGCCGGGCGGGCCAGGTACAGTCCAAGTCCGAGATCCTGCGGGGCGTGTGGGACTACGAATTCGAGGGAGATCCCAACATCGTCGAGGTCTACGTGCGACGGCTTCGCACCAAGATCGACGAGCCGTTCGGCCGCCGGGCCATCGAGACGGTGCGAGGGGTCGGCTACCGACTGGAGGCCGACGGTGGCTAGGCGCATCGACCGGGACGGCATCCGGTTCCGCACCACCGCCCTCGCCACCTCGGTCGTCGCCGTGGTGTTGATCGCAACCGCCGGGACGCTGCTACTCGTGCAGCGCCAGCAGACCCTGGCCAACCTCGATGCGGGGCTGCGTGGCCGCGCCGCCGACATCGCCACCCTCCTGGCATCCCACAGCGAGACGCCCGACGCCATCGCCGATACGGCCCGGGGAGCATTCGTCCAGCTGATCGACTCCGAAGGCCACATCCTGGTGTCGAGCCCAGGCTCGGCTGCCCACTTCATCACCGACGAGTGGGACCGGACCGTCACCTCCCGCATTCGTACGCTCGACAACGTGCCGGTCGACGACGACGCGTTCCGGGTTTTGTCCCGGACCGTAGACACCGCCGACGGCCCGGCCATCCTCCACCTGGGGCGCAGCCTCGACGAGTTCGGCGAAGGCCTGCTGACCCTGGCCGGTTCACTGGCTGTGGCGATACCAATCGTGCTCATCGTGATGACGGCTCTCATCTGGTGGCTGGTCGGTCGCATCCTGGCACCGGTGGAGTCGATCCGGTCACGGGTGGCCGACATCGGCGCCTCGGAGCTCAGCCGGCGGGTACCGCTTCCCGACAGTGAAGACGAAATCCGGCGGCTGGCAGAGACGATGAACGACATGTTGGATCGGTTGGAGAATGCCGTTGGCCGCCAGCAGCGGTTCGTGGCCGACGCTTCCCACGAGCTCAGGAGCCCACTCGCCCGCATCCGAACCGAGCTCGAAACCAAGGGAGCCGGCGACGTCGACTTGGCGAGTATCCGCGAAGAGCTCATCGCGTTGCAGAACCTGGTGTCAGACCTACTGGCGCTGGCCCGCTTCGACAGCGGCGAGACGGCCCGGCGTCACCAGATCGTCGATCTGGACGATCTGGTGCTGCGGGAAGGCCAGAACGCACGTGCCGAGGGCGTGGGCGTTGATTTGAGCGGCGTGAATGCCGTACAGGCCAGCGGTAATCCTCAGCAGCTCAGCCGAGCCATCCGCAATCTGGTGGAGAACGCCCGCGTGCACGCCTCCTCGGGCATCGAGCTCGGGATCGCCGAGGACAACGGCTTCGCCGTCATCACGGTGACCGACGACGGTCCCGGCATTCCGCCTGACAAGCGGGACCGGGTGTTCGAACGCTTTGCCCGACTGGACGACGCTCGCGGCCAGGGGTATGGCGGAACGGGACTCGGCCTCGCAATCGCTCTCGAGATCGCAGTCCGCCACGACGGTTCGATCTCGATAGACCCCGATTACGACTCCGGCGCCCGTTTTGTCATGCGGCTGCCGGCTCATCGTTGAGATTCGGGAAGTCGTCGGCCAGCCCCGCCACCCGGCCGGCCTCCCGGCGCCGAATCCACAGCGCCACCAGCAGCACAACGACCGGAATCGCCATCGCAGTCGGCACGGTGGCACCGCTCACGAGCAGCGCCGGCCGGCTTACCGTGAGGCGGACTGCGGCGCTGGTGGAGGTCTCGGCTTGGGTGGGGTCCAACGACGCCACGCTGATCAAGGCGATGAAGTCGCCAGGCATGATCGGCTTCACGTCCCAGGCGATGTCGATGGATTCGCCGGCGGCCAGGCCATCGATCCGCCGACTGAGACCCTGAGTCCAATCTTCGGCGTCGGCCGAGGCGTCACCGGTCGGGTCGATCACTACCAGGTGGGCGATGAGTGCACCGCTCGGGCCGGATCCGGTGTTGCTGATGGTCACGTCCAGCACGTGGTCGGACCCGATTTCGGTCATGATCTCCAGTGGGGAAACGTCGATCACCACCTGATCCGCCACCGCGGTCGGTGCGATCGACAGCATGGCCAGAACCACCGACACAGCCGCTGCCGTGCGGAGCGCTCGTCGCCTCATGTTCCTGGCTCCAGCTCGATCCGCTCCGATTGGGCCAGAAACAGCCACAGCACCAGCAAGGCTCCTGCGACGGGGCTGATCATCCACCAGATCTCGCTGAACGGGGCGCGCTCGTCGATGATGAGGGCATTGATCAGGTGGTTGGCGGCCGACAACGGATCGATGCGCTGCAGAAACTCACCCACCGGGTTCGACAGTACGGCCGCCGGGAGCAGCATGGGGATCGTGAGAATTGCCAGGATCACGAGACCGGTGCCGAGGCTCTGCAGGTTCGAGCGCGAGCGGACACTGAGCCATCCGGCCCCCGCGCCCAGCAACACTGCCATGGAGAACCCGACAGCCAGCGACGAGACAACGGCGATCAGTGCCCTCCCCACCCCCTGTCCGATTACATAGAGGTACGGGACAGAGATGACGAAGGCGACGGCCCAGGCCACGATGGCGGCCAGCAGCTTGCCGGCGGCCAGCTCCTGATGACGAAGCGGGGTGAGCAATACCGCCTCCAAGGTCGATCGCTCCCGCATCCCGCTGATCGAGTCGGCCATGATGAGGACGACCAAAAGGATCCCCACACCGGCCGACATGCGCACGACAATGGCCAGCCCCTCCTTGGCGTCGAGCAGGTTCAGCTGGTTGGAGTAGGCGAGCCCTACCGCAACTGCGCTGTAGGCCAATGTGATAGCAAGTACCAGCCACGGGGCCCAGCCCCGCAGCCAGGTGTCCCGCAACTCCTCCCGGGCGACGAGGCGGGTGCCGCTCACGTCGTCACCGCCCGGAACGTCTCCGACAGGCTGGTGGTGATGCCGGCATCGAACACCACCCGGCCCCGATCGAGGATCACGGCGCGATCACAGATCCCCTGGATCTCTTCGAGCAGGTGCGACGACAGCAATACGGCGACATCTCGCGCGCTGGCGAGATGGTCGACGAGATCGAGGATGTCCCGTTGGCCGGCCGGGTCGAGGCCGAGGGTGGGTTCGTCGAGGATCAACACCGAGGGGTGATTCATGAGCGCCCGGGCCAGCCCGAGCCGCTGCCGCATACCCCGGCTGTACGTTCCGACGTGATCGGTCATCCGGTCCCGCAACCCCACTTCGCTCAGCAACTCCACCGCCCGCCTTTTTGATTGGCCCTCAGTTGCCCCGTACAACATGCCGTGGTGGGTGAGCAGGTCCAGCGCACGTTTCCGTTGCGGGTAGCCGGCGCTTTCCGGCATCACACCGATGCTCGCCCGGATGGCCGGCGCCTCCGAGGGCCCCATGCCCATCACCCGGAACGAGCCTGCCGTCGGGGCCAGAATCGTCGTGACGATTCTGATCAAAGTGGTCTTGCCGGCTCCGTTGGGCCCGAGCAATCCGGTCACCTGTCCCGAGAAGATCGAGAGGGTGACATCGTCCAGGGCCAGCTGGTCACCGTAGTACTTGGAGAGGCCCTCGCACTCAACAGCTGAGCGGGTCTGTTTCATGAACGAAGTATTCCTGCGCCCACCTGAACCGATGCTGAAAACCACCGGTCATCGGTTGACATCGACCACCAGCCTTCCCCGCACCTCGCCGGCCAGCAGCCGGGGCGCAACATCAATGACTTCGGACATGCCGACCTCGGAAACCATCAGCTCGATCTGGGCCGGGTCGAGGTCGGAGGTGAGCCGCTCCCAGGCGAGAAGGCGCCGGGTCGGCGGGCAGTGGACGCTCTCGATGCCTTTGAGGGTGACGCCCCGCAAGATGAAGGGAGCTACCGTCGCCGGGAAATCCATTCCCGCCGCGAGCCCGCAGGCAGTCACAGTTCCGCCGTATTTGGTGGTGGCGCAGATGTTGGCGAGCGTGTGGCTGCCGACGGTGTCGACCGCCCCCGCCCACCGCTCCCGACCGAGCGGGCGCCCCGGCTCAGACAGCTCCGTACGGTCCATGATCTCGGCTGCCCCCAGCCGCCGGAGATACTCGGCCTCATGGGGGCGGCCAGTCGAAGCAACCACCTGGTAGCCAAGCCGCGCAAGAAGCGAAATCGCAATCCCACCAACCCCGCCACCGGCCCCGCTCACGACCACCTCGCCGTCGGTAGGCGCCACTCCTGCCTCTTCCAGCGCGAGCACACATAGCATCGCCGTGTAGCCGGCGGTGCCGATGGCCATTGCCTGGCGGGAGGTGAAAGCGTCCGGGGTCGGCACGAGCCAGCCGGCAGAGACCCGCGCCCGCTGGGCCAAACCACCCCAGTGGGTCTCCCCCAACCCCCAGCCGTTGATGAGCACCCGGTCTCCCACCCGATGGGCGGGCGAGGCACTTTTGGCAACTGTTCCAGCCAGGTCGACGCCGGGCACCATCGGAAACCTGCGCACGACGGGGGACGCGCCGGTGATCGCCAGCGCGTCTTTGTAGTTCAGGGTCGAGTACTCGACGTCGACGGTCACATCGCCTTCTGGCAATCGAGCTTCGTCGAGCTCCGTCAGAGATGTCCGGTACCCGTCTTCGTCCTTGTCGATCAACACTGCTCGCATGTGCCCGGGGTGGGAGTCGAACCCACATGCTCCGTGAGGAACGGCGGATTTTAAGTCCGCTGCGTATACCGATTCCGCCACCCGGGCGCCGCCATCAACCTAGCCGAGGCTCTCCCACCCGATCGCAGCCCAAACGACATCCCGCGGCTCGTATCGTGCCCTGGCCGGTCGAGGACCGGCGCGCCTTCAATCCGTCATACTGCGGACGACCCCGTCGAGACTGTCGTGCCCGGTAACCACGACGCTCGCCGCCCCCAGCGACTCGACAGCGGTGGCGGCGACGATGGCTCCCGCCGGCAAGACGTAGGCCCGGGCGGGATCGATTCCGGGGAAGTCCGCCACCGAATCGGTGCTCATGGCCGCCAACTCGTCCGCGATGCGCCAGAGGTCGGGCAACCCGATCGATCTCCCCTCGATCAGATCCGGGTCGTAACGCTCGAGTTCGGCGTGGATGGCGGCCAGGCTGGTGAAGGTAGCCGCGACCCCCACCACCGTCGCAGGCCGGAGGTTCTCGAGCGCGGCGAACACGGATCGGGCCCACCTGCGGGAGGTCTCGACTTCGCCGGGCGGCATGGGGCGGGACGGGGCGACCCGCTCCGACATCCGAACCGAACCGATCTCGTGTGAGGCCAGGAAGCCGGGTGTCCGATCGCCGATGGCGACCTCGGTGCTTCCCCCTCCCACATCGATCACGGCGAACGGAGCCGGGGCTTGCGGGAAGGCGGCCCGGCTGCCCACGAACGCCAAGGATGCCTCCTCTTCACCGCTGATGACGTCGGGCCGAAGCCCGAGGATCTCCCCAGCCCGATCGAGGAACTCGTCGCGGTTGGAGGCCCGGCGGGCCGCCGAGGTGGCAATGGCCCGAAGCCGGCCCACAGCATGCTGCTCGATGGCAGCCGCGTACGACGCCAAGACGGACCAGGTTCTCTTCATCGGCTCGATGCCAAATGCTCCGGTCGCATCAACGTCCTGACCGAGGCCGGTCACCGTCGCCCGGCGCTCCAGGGAGGTACCCAGCTCGTCGCTGATCAGCAGCCTCGTAGAGTTGGTGCCGATGTCGATGGCCGCCAGCCGGCTCACCGCGTTTCTCTCCACTCCGGGTTGACGGCCCAGGTCTCGCCGGCGGCGATGACGCACGGCTGGATGCAGTCGAGTGGCTCGGCGAATGGTGCCACGGCCTCCCCCACCGGGTTGTCGTGGCCGCTGCGGGAATCGGCGTAGTGGGCGTGCAGACACTTGAGCCCCTCTCCCTGTATCCCCGCAACACCACCCGAGGGCTTGTGGGTGGCGTCGGCCGGCACCAGTGCGTCCCGTTCTTTGGCGTAACGGTCGTGGGCAAGCTGCATACGTTGTTGCCAGTCCGGGTCGGCCGCCAGGTGGCGGTCCATGGCGGCGATCCCACCGGCTGATTCGAGTCGGTCGATCCGAATACGCGCCAGGGGACACGTCAGCCACCACCGGGTCGGGAACGGGGTGCCGTCGTCGAGGATCGGCGCCACACCGGCGACCACGGGTAGCCCGAGGTGGCAGCGGGATTCGATTGTCACCGCGCTTCTCAGCTCACGGCCCAGTTGGGCGGTTACGGCCTCTTCATCGTCCTTCGACGACATCTTGACCCGTGAAGAAGTCGAGCACGTCGGTGAAGATGTTCGGCTCGGCCTCGGGCACGACCAGCTCAGTGGCTGCCTGTTCAGGGAGCGCCAGCCCTTCGGTGTCCACCGAGTAAAGCCGGTCCCCTGGCCGGACGAAGCCGAACCGCTCCCGGGCCAGGCGTTCGACCCCTTCCTCCGTTTCCAGGGCGGCCGCTCGCTCGGACAACGCCCGATTGGCCACTTCCAGCTCGGCCAGCTCTGCTCTCACATCATCGACCTGGCGGTTCTGCGCGGCGATCTGCCGCAGCGGGGTGACTCCGACCGCAGCCACCGCGACGACGAACACAACCAGCATCAGCCACCAACGCTTAGGCACGAAGCGCATCCCATCCCCCGTAAACAGCTCGGTCCCCGAGCTGTTCCTCGATCCGTAGCAGCTGGTTGTACTTGGCGGTTCGCTCACCGCGCGCCGGGGCACCCGTCTTGATCTGGCCGGCATTGGTGGCCACGGCCAGGTGGGCGATGAAAGAATCCTCGGTTTCACCCGACCGGTGGCTCACGACCCGGGTGTAGCCGGACTCCTCGGCCAGCTTCATGGTCGCCAACGTCTCGGTCAGCGAGCCGATCTGGTTGACCTTGATGAGGATCGAGTTGGCGATGCCGTCGTCGATACCACGCTGGAGAATGGCCCGGTTGGTCACAAAGAGGTCGTCCCCCACCAGCTGGAGGCGGGATCCGAGCCGATCGGTGAGCTCTTTCCAGCCCGCCCAGTCCGCTTCTCCCAACCCATCCTCGATCGAGACCATCGGAAAGTCTTCCGAGAGCCCGGCCAGATAGCCGACCATCTCCGATGAGCTCAACGTCCGGTCGTCGCCCGCCAGCCGGTACGCATCGTCCTCCAGCATCTCGGTGGCCGCCACGTCCAGGGCAAAACCGACCTGATCGCCCGTTTGGTATCCGGCGGCCCCGGTCGCCTCCACCAGTAACTCGAGGGCCTCCCGGTTGCTGGACAAGTCGGGCGCAAAGCCTCCTTCGTCTCCCAGGGCGGTGGACATGCCCCGTTTGGCGATCGCCGTCTTCAGCGTGTGGTAGATCTCGACCCCGGCCTGCAGGGCCTCCCGGTACGAGTCGAAGCCGGCGGGTACGAGCATGAATTCCTGGATGTCGACCGAATTGTCGGCGTGCTCACCCCCGTTGAGGACATTGAGCAGCGGGACCGGAAGCGTGACGGCCGAATCCCCTCCCAGGTAGCGATAGAGCGGTTGATCGGTGGCACCGGCCGCAGCCCGGGCCACCGCCATCGAGACCGCCAGAATGGCGTTGGCTCCCAGCGATTCCTTGTTGGCGGTTCCATCCAACTCGAGCATGGCGGCGTCGATGGCGCCCTGGTCGAGAGCATCATGACCGGCGAGGACCGGAGCGATCTGGTCATTGACATGCGCCACGGCCTGCAACACGCCCTTGCCCATGAATCGATCGCCGCCATCGCGAAGTTCGAGGGCCTCCAGGGACCCGGTCGAGGCACCGGAGGGCACCATGGCCCGCCCGAAGGCCCCGCCTGATAAGTGGACCTCGGCCTCTACGGTGGGATTACCGCGCGAATCGAGAATCTCGCGAGCGTTGATCTGTGCGATGTCGGTTGTCATCCCGCAAAGTTAGTCCGACCAACCCCTGGACCCTCATAACGTTCGATTTCGCGCTCTAAGGGGGAACAAGGCGACGCTATTCCCGCTCCTTGGCAGCATCCCAGCGTTCGTCGAGCTCGGCCAGGGTCAGGCCATCCAGCGGACCTGCCGCTTCCATCGTCCGAAACCGGCGGACGAACTTGTCCACCGCCTGGGAAAGTGCGAGATCGGGATCGACCCCGAGGTGGCGGGCGAGGTTGACCACTGCGAAGAGAAGATCGCCGATTTCGGCCGAGCGGGCCGAGGCGGGGGCAGCCCGCACCTCGGCGAGCTCCTCCTCGATCTTGCCGTACACCGGGTCTGGGCCGGGCCAGTCGAAACCGGCCTTGGCGGCCCGGCGCTGAATCTTGTCGGCCCGCGCCAAAGGTGGCATGGAGGGGATGCCGTCCATGTGCGATTCAGCGGGGCTCTCCTTCGCCTTCCGGGCCGCCCACAGCGCCTCGACCTCCGACGGATCGGCGGCCTCGGCGTCACCGAACACGTGCGGGTGCCTGCGTACCAGCTTCGCCCGCTGCTGCTCGGCCACGTCGTCGATCGTGAATCCGGCCGACTCTGAGGCGATGGTGGCATGGAGCAGGACCTGGAGCATCAGATCCCCCAGCTCGTCCTCCAGCTCGACGTAATCCACGGGATCCAGGGGCTGGGTGGCATCGACCGGGAGGCGGCCGATCGCCTCGATGACTTCATAGGCCTCTTCGACGAGATAGCGGATGAGGCTCTGGTGCGTTTGCACCCGATCCCACGGACAATCAAGCCGCAGGCGGTCGACCACCCGCACCAGGCCCGGCCAGCCGGCCGGCTCCGGGGTGAGCGCCACGGTCGTGCGCACACCGACCTCGATCTGATCGAGATCGACCAGCGAGATCTGCTTGACGCGTTCGTCGTCACCGCCCAGATCCGCCAGGATCCACACCCCGGTCTCGGGAGGAAGCTGGTCGAGCAGCCGTACCTTCAGGTCACCGGCCACCAGTGGGTGATCGACCTGGCCGACCACCAGCGGGCCGTCGATCAAGAGAGGAAACGGCAGATCGCGAGCGTCCATGACCCTCACCCCGGCCGCCAGCGGGTCGATGCCGGTCGATTCGAAAACCAGGTCGAGAAAGGACTCGGCACCGAGGATCTCGATCTCGGCACGAGCACGAAGCAGTTCCACCGATCGCTCTCCCATCGACGGGCTGCCTGGCACGCCATACACCACCGGCCCGGGCTGGGCGACCAACCGCTCGACGATCTGGTGATACACCTCGTCGAAGTCGTCCGACGACTCGTAGAGGTCGTCGCAGCTCTGAACCCGGCGGCGCCGGGCGAGCTCGGTGGCGGCCGGGTGGCGCAGGGTTCGGACGAACACCGTTGCGGCCGGATCCTCGAGCACGGCGAGATTCCCGACCGGAACCCGGTCCAGACCCGCCGGACCGAGGCCGACGACAGTGATCACTCGAACATCTCCGTCACAAATGACCGGATCTCATCGGTGGTCATCGGCACCGGAAGGTAGGCCACGGTCCCCCGCAGGATCGACCTCGGCGCCAGGCGCTGGAGGCGGATCTCCTCAGAAGCGGACAGACGGAGGGGGCTGACCTTGATCTCGTTCCGGACCTGGACGATCTCTTCGAGGCCGGCTGCCAGCGCCACCACCCGGAGGTGGGCCATTGCGATCAACTCTTGAGCGCCCTCGGGGAGAGGCCCGTAGCGATCGCGCCATTCGGCCGCAACCTCGTCCACCTGGTCGGCGGTTCTGGCTGCCGCCAAGGTCCGGTAGGCCTCGAGCCGGGCGCTTTGGTCCTCCAGGTACTCGTCAGGAAGGTGGGCATCAACGGCCAGATCGATCCTGACCTCCCCCTGGGGTTCCTCCGGTGCGCCCAGGCCCCGCAGCTCCTGGACCGCTTCGGCGACCAGCTCGGCATACAGGTCGAAACCCACCGCCGAGATGTGTCCCGACTGCACCTCTCCCAGCATGGAGCCGGCACCCCGGATCTCGAGGTCGCGCATGGCGAGGATGAAGCCCGCGCCCAGGTCGTTGGCGTCTCCGATCGCCTGCAGACGGCGGCGGGCCTCGTCAGTCAACCGCTCATCGGGCGGATGGAACAGGTAGGCGTATGCCCGCCGGTCCGAGCGGCCCACCCTCCCTCGCAGCTGATAGAGCTGGGCCAGGCCCAGCATGTCTGCCCGCTCGACGATGAGCGTGTTGACCTGGGGCAGATCGAGGCCCGATTCGATGATGGTGGTCGCCACCAGCACGTTGAACTCGCGATTCCAGAACTCGTGCATGGTGCGATCTAGCTGAGCCTCGGACATGCGACCGTGCGCGTGTTTCACCTTGGCGTGTGGGACGAGCTCCTGGATTCGAGCCGCCGCTCGCTCGATCGATTGCACGCGGTTGTGGACGTAGAAGACCTGGCCCTCGCGCAACAACTCCCTCCGGATGGCAGCCGACACGATCTGCTCCTCATAGGGGCCGACGAACGTGAGGATCGGCTGCCGGTCCTGGGGCGGCGTCGTGATGCGGCTCACATCCCGGACCCCGGTCAACGCCATCTCGAGCGTGCGAGGAATGGGGGTCGCCGTGAGGGTCAGCACATCGATCGAGGCATCCATTTCTTTGATGCGATCCTTGGCGGCGACCCCGAACCGCTGCTCCTCGTCGACCACCAGCAAACCCAACCGCGGGATCTCGACGTCCTCGCTGAGCAGGCGGTGCGTTCCGACGACGACGTCGACCTCGCCGGTGGCCAGCTTGGCGATGGTCTTCTTTCGCTCCTTGGCCGGCACCAATCGCGACAACTGGGCGACCTCGACCGGAAAGCCGGCGAACCGCTCTTCGAGCCGGGCGTGGTGCTGCTGAGCGAGCAATGTGGTGGGAGCAAGGATGGCAACCTGCTTTCCGTCCTGCACCGCCTTGAACGCTGCCCGCAGTGCGACCTCGGTCTTTCCAAAGCCCACGTCACCGAAGATGAGCCGATCCATCGGCTTGTCCGACTCCATGTCTTCCTTGATGGCAGCAATCGCCTGCAGCTGGTCGGGTGTCTCTTCGAACGGAAACGAGGCTTCGAACTCACGCTGCCAGGGAGTGTCGGCGCTGTAGACGAAGCCGTCGGCCACCGCTCTCTCCTTGTGGAGGGCGACCACCCGCTCGGCGACGGCGGCCAGCTCCCGACGAATGCGATTGCGGGTATTGGACCAGTCGGCGCCTCCCATGCGGGACAACCGGGGTGCTTCGCCGCCGGTATAGCGGGTGATCGAACCGAGCTGGTCGGTGGCGACGTACAGCTTGTCGTTGCCGGCATACGCCAGCACCAGGTAGTCACGCTCGATACCCGCCATCTCCTGGGTCACGAGGCCTTCGAACAATCCGATGCCGTGGTGTTCATGGATGACGTAGTCGCCCACCGTCAGGTCCTGGAACCGGACGGCGCCCGACCCCCGGGGCCGCGAGCGCCGGCGAACATGACGGCGACCGGCCACCTCCTGTTCTCCCAGGATCGCGATGCCCAGATCGGAGCTGATGAACCCATGATCGATCGGCTCGGCAATCACTGCCGACATCGGTTTGGCCAAGGCCTGGCGGCGCGGCAGATCGATCCCCTCGTCCGCCAGCAGGCGGGCGGCCCGGTCGGCTGCATGCGCTCCTTCCATCGCCAAGATGACGGTGAGCCCGCTCTCGTGAAGGGCGCGGACCGCCTCCGCCACCGAGCCGGCGTCGTTGCCACCGGGATCAAACCCCCGGATACGGAGCGCTTCATCGGCGGGGGTGGCAGCCAGCGCCGGCGCCTCGAGCACATCGGCCTGGGCCAGCACCTGTTTCAACGGTTGGTAGAAGTCGGGATGGTCGCCCGCCCGGGGGGCGTCAGGGCCCCAGGTCGGCGCCAGCGCCGCCGCCAGGTCGGCCTCCTCGTCGATCAGCTCGACGCTGCGCTGCTCGGCGGCCACGGGGTCGAACAGCACCACCTCGGCATCGACATGATCGAGGACCGTGCCTGGATCGGCCACCCAGCCCATCCACGATTCCATGCCCGGGAACGTTTGGCCCTGAGCAAGGCGCTCGAAGGTGGAAGCCGCCCAGGCGGCCCGCCTGACCAGGGCCGCCGCCTCACGCTGGACTGCCGGATCGGGCCGGAACTCCCGGGCCGGAAACGCTTGTAGCACGTCGATGTCGACACCAGAACGCTGCGAGGCCACCGACAGCTCGCGGACCGAATCGACCTCGTCGCCCCACAGCTCGACCCGGGCCGGCATGTCGGCCTGCGCCGGAAAGACGTCGATGACTCCGCCCCGCACCGCGAACTCGCCGCGCACCTCGACCTGGTGGGTCCGCTCGTAGCCGCCGTCCACCAGGGTGTCCACCAGTTGATCGAGATTCACCTCATCGCCGACCCGGATCTCCACCGGAGTGACCGGCGACGGGCTGGGCTGCTGGGTCAGTGCTCGCACCGAGGCGACGACGATGCGGCTCCCCTCGCCGCCCAGCGCGTGGCGGACTTCGGCCCGCCGTCCCATGGTGGCCGTCGCCGGAGACACCATCTCGAACGGCAGCGTCTCCCAGGCCGGCAGGAGCAATGCATCGTCGACGAACAACGCGAGATCGTCGGCGAGCGCGTCTGCCTCGAAATCGCTGGGAACGATGGCCACCACGTGACGATCGGCCTGGGCTGCCACCCCGGCCAGAAAGAAGGCGCGCAAGGGCGCCGGAACCACGACCCGGCCCGGGGCAACAAATCTGAATTCCTTCCACGCAGCTACCAGCGGCGCAAGGGGCGCTGACATCGAAGGCCGGAGGTTACTGGCTCACCGGGGCCGACCCCGTGCCGGTCGTGGTGCCCATGCCCGGTTCAGATCTTCGACGTGCCGGCCAACTGGCGAGCAGCGTCTGGCCCGTCGGTGATGAGCAACTCGGTCACGTCCGCCGCCACCTGAATCAGGTAGTCCGCGTCCGGCCGCTCCTCAGGGGTGAATCTCCTCAGCACATAATCGGCGGGATCCTGACGGCCGGGTGGGCGCCCGACGCCGACCTTGACCCTCCAGAACTCGGAGCCACCCATGCGGCGGGCGATCGAGGCGACGCCGTTGTGCCCACCGGTCCCCCGGCTGTTCTGCAGTTTGATCTTTCCGAACGGCGTATCGATGTCGTCGTGGATCACCACCATTCTCTCCGGTTCGACCGAAAAGTACCTGGCAATCGGTTGTACTGCGGCTCCCGACTCGTTCATGAACGTCGAAGGGACGGCCACCACCACCTGATGCCCTCCCAGCGTCGTCTGCCCGACGTCAGCCGCAATCCGCTTCGGGGCTTTCCCGAGATCGATGGAGTGGCGCCCGGTGAACACGTCGACCACCTCGTACCCGATGTTGTGGCGGGTACCGCGATAGGAAGAACCAGGGTTGCCCAGCCCGACAACGAGCCACGCCGCCGCCTCACTCCCCGTCGGATCCGCCTTCCTCGGCTTCGCCTTCGCCCTCGGCGGCTTCTTCGCCCTCGACGGCTTCCTCGGCGCCCTCTTCGAGCTCCTCGCCTTCGACTTCCTCTTCCTCAGCCAGAACCGCACGCGGGACGGTGACCGTGACCATCGTGAGCTCTTCATCGTCGAGGTACGTTACGCCCGCAATAGCGGGCAGGTCGCCGATGCGGAATACATCATTGGTCTCCAGGTGTGAGATGTCCACCTCGATGGAGGCGGGGATGTCAGTGGGGAGTGCCTCGAGAATCGCGGTGTTGCGAACGGTTTCGATGATCGAGCCGTCTTCCTTCACGCCGATCGGCTCGCCCACGAATTCGACCACCACCTCTGCCTGGACCGTCTCGGTGAGCGACACCTGGATGAAATCGAGATGGAGAATGTCCCCGCGCACCGGGTGACGTTGAACCTCGCGTGCGAGGGTCGTCACCGACTTGCCGTCGACGTCGAGGTCGATGATGGCATTGAGGCCGGCCTCGGAGTGGAGCACGGCCCAGAGTTCCTGGCCGTTGACCGCCACTGGAATCGGCTCGAGCTTGGGCCCGTAGACCACCGCCGGAACCAAACCTCCCTGCCGGAGCCGCCCGGCCGCCCGCGATCCGGCCGCGGAACGCTTCTCAGCTTTCAAGGCGATTTGGCTCACGGGGACTCCTGACGATCTACGGGACAACGCCGCGATGGGGATGAGGCGGCCCGCAGTATAGAGGCCCGCCCGCGGGAGCCGCTAGGCAGAAATGAAGCTGAGAAGCACCTTGCGTTCGGCGTTGTCGCGGTTGGGGTCCACGAGCACGATCGACTGCCAGGTACCCAACTGCAACGCGCCTCCTTGCACCGGCACCGACATCGAAGGCGAGACGAGGGCCGGCATGACGTGGTCGCGACCGTGGCCGTACGAGCCGTGTCGGTGGGTCCAGCGATCGTCGGTGGGAAGGAGGTCGCCCAGGGCGGAGAGGAGATCGCGCTCACTGCCGGCGCCCACCTCGATGATCGCCACGCCCGCCGTGGCATGGGGAGCAAAGACGTTCACGAGGCCGTCGCCTCTGGTTCGCACGAACGACGCCACCTGGCCCGTCAGGTCCACCACGGCCGGCTCGGAGCCGGTGGTGACGTTGAGCACCTCGGTGTCCACCTAGATGTTCTCACCCCGGAACAGCTCGGAGACCGATCGATCCTTGAAGATCGCCTCGATGGTCTGGGCCAGCTGGGGGGCAATCGACAAGACCTTGATCTTGTCGAGCGAACGCGCCTCTTCGGTGAGAGGGAGCGAATTGGTGATCACCAGTTCCTCGAGATTCGAATTCTCGATGCGCTCGGTGGCCGGCCCGGACAAGACCCCGTGGGTCGACACGGCCCGGACGCTGGCGGCCCCGCGGCGGGCCAGTAGTTCGGCGGCTGCCACCATCGTGCCGCCGGTGTCGACCATGTCGTCGACGATCACGGCGTGCCGCCCCTCGATCTCGCCTACCACCCACAGCGTCTCGACCCGGTTGTGGAGGTCGGTGCGGCGCCTTTTGTAAGCGAAGGCCACTTCGGCGCCGAGGTGGGTGGCAAACCGTTCGGCCAGCTTCACCCGGCCGGAATCGGGGGCCACGATGACGGGCGGCCCCGGCATCGACGTGGTCAGGTAATCGACGAACAGATGGAGGGCCGTCAGGTGGTCGAAGGGGATGGTGGTGAAACCCTGGATCTGGCCGGTGTGGAGGTCCAGAGACACGATGCGGTCGGCTCCGGCCGTTACGAACAGGTCGGCCAGGAGGCGAGCCGTGATCGGCTCTCTCGCTCGCACCTTTTTGTCCTGGCGGGCATAGCCGAAGAACGGGGCGACGACGGTGATCGTACGGGCGGAGGCCCGGCGCAGTGCATCGATCATGATGAACTGTTCCATGATGTGGTGATTGACGGGGTTGGAGTGACTCTGGATCACGAAACAGTCGGCCCCTCGCACGCTGGTGTTGAACCGAACGTAGATCTCGCCGTTTGCGAAGTTGGAGATATCGACGTCCCCCAGCTTGGTACCGAGCAGCTCGGCCACATCCTCGGCCAGCTCCAGATTGGCGCTTCCGCTGAAGACGAGCCCACGACGAGTGGGAGAGAATTCCATCATGAGTCGTTTGCCTTTGCTCTGCGCTTGGCAGCGTAGTCAGGTATCTCTCTCTGATCCGAGCGTTCAACCGCCAGGGCCCCCGGCGTCACGTCCTTGGAGATCACCGAACCGGCACCCGTCCAGGCCCCGTCTCCCAGCTCGACCGGGGCGACCAGCATGGTGTCGGAACCGACCCGCACATCGTCCCCGATGACCGTCTCGTGCTTTTCGAAACCGTCGTAATTGCAGGTGATGCTGCCGGCACCGATGTTTGAATTGCGGCCGATCTGAGCGTCGCCCATATAGGACAGATGGGGGATTTTGCTTCCCTCGCCCAGGTGGGTGTTCTTGGTTTCGACGAACGTCCCGATCTTTGACCCCTCCTCGGTGACCGTTCCGGCGCGCAACGACGCAAACGGCCCCACCTCGGTGCGAGGCCCGACGGTGGCCTCACGTACGACGGCGTACCAGACCCGGGCGCCGGCGCCGATGTGCGAATCGACGGCGAACACGGATGGCCCGACCACCGCCCCCTCGGCAATGGTGGTGGAGCCCTCGAGGTAGACGTCGGGGTAGATGGTGGCGCCGGCCGCCACTTCCACCGAGGCGTCGATGTAGGTTCGGGCCGGATCGAGGATTCGCACCCCGGCATCCATCAGGTCCTGGTTGATGCGAGAACGCATCACGGCGTCGACCCCGGCCAGTTGGGCCGGCGTGTTGACCCCCAGAGAATCGTCGGCATCTCCCACCATGGCTCCCACTCCTCGGTCTCCTCGGTGCACGCGAATCAACCCAACCGTATCAGTCAGGTACATCTCCTGTTGTGCATTGTCGGTGTCGAGCGCCTCGATGACAGCACGCAGGGTTGCAGCATCGAAGGCATATACCGACGTGTTCACTTCTCGAATTGCTCGTTCTTCCTCACCGGCGTCGGTTTGTTCGACGATTTTTTCGACGGCCCCGTCGAGGCCTCGCACGACCCGGCCGAAGCCGGTCGGATCATCGAGCCGGGCGGTCAGCACGACCACCCCGGTGGATCCGCCGGCCTGTCGTGCCGCCAACTCGGCGAGTACGGGTCCCCGCAGCTGGGGCGTATCCCCCGGGATCACGATTACGACACCTTCCGAGCCGAACCCGCTATCGAGGGCCAGCTTGACGGCGTGACCGGTACCGAGCTGTGCGGCCTGGGTGACGGTCCGCACCGAGTCCGGCAGCACCGCTCGTACCTGGTCGGCCCCATATCCGACGACCACCGCAATCTGGTCGTCGGTGGTGACCTGGCGGGCGGCTTCGACCGCCCACAGCACCATCGGCCGGCCCGCCACCGGGTGCAGGACTTTGGGGAGCTCCGACTTCATGCGGGTTCCCTGGCCGGCGGCGAGAATGACGACTGCGATCGCGGCAGGTGTCGTTGTCATCGCCGGTCCGGCTCCTCGGAGAGTATGTAGAAAAGCTGGGGGGACAGGACTCGAACCCGTACTGAAGGCACCAAAAGCCCTAGTGCTACCAGTTACACCACCCCCCAGAGGGGACGACGCGCCAGTGTACCGGGCACGGTCAGAGCAGCACGACCCCGGCCGGAGCCGGCTCGGCCGCGAACGCCGCACGATGGCCGCCGGGGGCTGCCTCTACGGCGGCCATCGCTTCATCCCGATCCACGAAGTACGCCGCCAGGGATGGACCGCTTCCGGTCATGAACACGGGTCGCGACCACTCCCCCTCGAGCATGTTGCGCCATTCTGCAACGCCGGGCTCCAAGGCGACTGCAGCCGGATAGAGGTCATTGCGCAGCGGCGGATACTCGCGCATCGATGGGGGCAGCGCACCGCCGGTGATGGAAGGTCCCTCCGGGTCGCGCAATTCGTCCCATTGCCGGTATACGGCTCCGGTCGACAGTTCGAACGGAGGGGTCACCAGGGCCAACGCAAAATCTGTCGGCATCGGCTCGATGGGCTTCACGTCGTTGCCGCGCCCTTCCAGCATGGCGAACCCGCCTTCGAGACAGAAGACGATATCCGAGCCGAGGTCGGCCGCAATTTGCTCTTCCGCCCCGATCTCGGCCGAGAAATACTCCTTTGCGAGAATCAGCGCACCCGCCGCGTCGGCGCTGCCGCCTCCCAGTCCGGCGGCAACCGGGAGCCGCTTTTCGAGACGGAGCGAAACCGGACGGTGGGTGAGCGCCCGCCGGCGATACTCGGTCAGCGCAAGCCATGCGAGGTTGTGTTCATGGTCGAGCCCCGGGTCTGAGCAATGGAATTCGTCTTCGTCGCTGATCGCCAGGCCCAGCCGGTCGGCCATGTCGATTGACATCGCCAGGGACCGGATGGGGTGGTAGCCGTCTTCGCCGGCCGTGCCCACCACCAGGCTCAAGTTCACCTTGCCATTGGCCAGCACGTTGCGCTCGGTCATGCGGCGGCCTTCACCATGTCCAGCCATTGTTCGGGGCTCAGTTGCTCGGGGCGGGCGGTCGGTGCGATGCCACAGCGCTCCAGGACGTGCTCGATGTCGTGCATGTGTTCCCGCAGGCTACGGCGCAGTGTCTTCCGCCGCTGCCCAAAGGCGATCGCGGCCAACGCTACGGCTTCGGCCGCAGCGGGAGGCGGGGTGCGCCGCTGGATCGTGACGACGGCTGATTCGACTTCGGGGGGAGGCAGGAACACCTGGGGCGGGACCGTGAAGACGATCTTGGGTTCTCCCCACAGGCGGGTGACCACCGACGGCAGGCCATAGTCCCTGCTTCCCGGTGAGGCGACCAGCCGTTCGGCGACCTCTTTCTGCACCATGACCGTCAACGCGGTTATCGCCGGGACCTCTCGCAGGGTGTCGAGGATGAGCCGGGTGCCGATGTTGTAGGGAAGGTTGGCGACCATGACCGCCGGCCGTTCGAGCTCGGCTGCCAGGTCGACCCCGGTGATGTCGGCCAGACGGATGTCGGCGCCGGGTGCCGTCTCGGCCAGGATCGGGGCCAGCCGCTCATCAACCTCGAAGGCGATCACCTCGGCTCCTGCTCGCAGCAGCGCCGACGTCAATGCGCCGGTCCCGGCCCCCACCTCGACCACGAGGTCTCCGGGTTGGATGGCGGCTGTGCGGACGATTCGGTCGATGATGTTGGCATCGACCAGGAAATGCTGACCGAGGCCTTTGCGGGGCGAGATGCCGTGGCGGTCGAGTAGAGCTCGCGTCTGGCGGGGAGACGTCACGATCCGAACACGCGACGGGCGCGCGCCGAGGTCAGTTCCGCCACCCGCTCGACCGGGATCGACCAAACAGAGGCCAAGGCTTCACCGTTGAGGGCCACCCGCGAAGGTTCGTTGAGCTCGTCTCGAAAGGGAGGAGGCGACAAGTAGGGCGTGTCGGTCTCGACCATGGCCGATTCGGGCGGGACCTCGGCCGCCCCCCGACGCACGGTATCGCCGGTCTCGAAGGCTACGGGCCCGGCGAACGAGAACGTCACGCCCAGCTCCACGAACCGCCGGGTCCACCTGGGCCCCCCCGTCCAGCAGTGAAGCACCACGTCGGGGCCCGCATAAACGGTCTCGATCGCGTCGAAGGTGTCGGCGAACGCGTCACGGCAATGGACGATCACGGGCTTCGCCAGCGATTGGGCGAGGTCGAGCTGGGCCCGAAACGCCTCGAGCTGGGCCTTCCTCGGGGCCAGGTTGCGATAGAAGTCGAGCCCGCACTCGCCCACGGCGGCCGCGCGCGCCGCCATCGCGGAGATGGCATCGGCCTGCTGCGGCCAGGCAGCCGCCTCATGAGGGTGCAGGCCGGCCGACCACCGGACCGAGCCCCGATGGGCAGCCGCCATGGCCTCGGCCGCGGCACTGGTTGCGGCGTCCACTCCCGGCACCACCACCCAGTCGACATCGGGTGCACGTGCAAGCAGCTCACCCGCGTCCCTGTCATCCAGCTGGAGGTGACAATGCGTGTCGACCCACATCTATCCGGGCAACTCGACTTTCCGAAACAGCGGCTGCGGTGCAGCCAGTCGGGTCCCGGGACTGATGGTGGGTGCCTCCCAGCTCGTCTGCTCGATACCGAGATCCGAGGCGGTCCGGGCAGCCGAGAACGGGAGGTAAGGAGCCAGCGCCACGTTCAAAGCGGCAATTGCATTGATCGCCACATAGAGGATGGTTGCCGCCCGCGCCTCGTCCTCTTTGATCGCTTTCCACGGCTCGGTCGCACTCAGGTACGCATTGACCGCACCGGCTGCCTCCATGGCGATCCGCAATCCGGCCCGCAGCTCGACCGCTTCGATCGCCTCCCCCACCGGATCGAGTACCGCGCGCGACGCCGAGAGCATCTCCTCGTCGGCGGACGACAACGGCCCGGGTTCAGGCACCACACCTTCGAAGTTCTTGCCGATCAGGTTCGTGACCCGATTCACCAGGTTGCCCCAATTGGCGACCAGTTCCTCGTTGACACGGCGCACCAGCTCCTCGTCGGTCAGATCGGTGTCCGACTGCTCGGGCAGGTTGGCACCGACTGCGTATCGAAGAGCGTCCGGTTCCAGCCAACCGAGATAGTCGTTGATGGACGACCCCACCCCTCTGCTCTTCGATGCCTGCTGGCCCTTGAAGGTCACGTATTGGTTGGCAGGAACATCAGTGGGTAGGTTGAGACCCCCGTAGCCCAGAAGCATCGCCGGCCAGATGACGGTGTGAAATGGGATGTTGTCTTTGCCCACGAAGTAGTACGACCGGGCCGCCGGGTCTTCCCACCAGGCCTTCCAGGCATCGGCATCGTCGCGAATCTGGGCCCACTCCTTCGAGGCGGACAAATAGCCGATGACGGCATCAAACCAGACGTAAATGCGCTTGCCGGGCCCCAGATCATCGACCGGGATCGGCACCCCCCACTCCAGGTCGCGGGTGATGGCCCGATCCTTCAGGCCTTCGCCCACGAATCCCTTCGCCCAATTCAGCACGTGGCTCCGCCAGCCGATGCGGCTGGCCAGGTACTCCTCGATGGCCGGCTCCAGGCTCGAGAGAGCGAGGTAGAAGTGTTCGGTTTCCCGCACTTCGGGCTCGGCACCCGAGAGCTTGGACCGCGGCGCGACCAGATCGATCGGATCGAGGGTGCGACCGCAATTGTCGCACTGATCTCCCCGGGCGTGGTCATATCCACAGTGGGGACAGGTGCCCTCCACGTACCGATCGGGCAAGAAACGCTCGGCCGCCGGATCATAGAACTGCTCGGATGACTTCTTGATCAGATAGCCGTTCTCGAGCAGCCGCAGAAAGACGTCCTGGGTCACCTCGGTGTGGTTCTGGTTGTTGGTGACGGTGAAGAGGTCGAACGAGATTCCCAGGTCGCGCCAGTAGCCGAGAAACTCAGGATGGAAGCGGTCGACGATCGCGTCCGGCGTCGTTCCTTCCGCTTCGGCCCGGACAGTGATCGGAGTTCCATGAGCGTCGCTGCCCGACACCATCAGCACGTCGTTGCCGCGCAGGCGGTGATACCGGGCGAAGATGTCAGCCGGCAGATAGGCGCCGGCCAGGTGCCCGAGGTGGAGTGAGCCGTTGGCGTACGGCCAGGCCACGGCTACGAGGATGCGAGACATTCGGACCGAATAGTACTTGGGCCGGTTTTTCCGGTTTTTCGAGATCGACGTCCCGGATAGCCGATCGCCAGATAAGGTGGGTGCGAACGTGGTGCGGTCCTTCGACCGTCGGCCCCGTTCAACTTGCCGTATGGTCGCCCAGACGGTGAACAACACCGGCAAGTTTGCACAGGAGGAGCTCGGAAGAACTCGGAAGAGCTCGGAGATGAGTTCAGGACGAGCACGGAAGAGCTCGGATACCAGCTCGGGAAGAGCACGGAAGCAGGCCACAACGCCCTCGCCACCGCAGGCGAGGCGCACGCCTTCGGCATGCGCCATGCCGGCCGTCTATGAGGACACGCAGGCGGGCGTTTGCATGAGCAGGCATTGTGGCCGGCCAACGAACGAATTGGACGCACACAAACACTCGCACAGGAGAGGGCATGGATACCGGCATCGTACGCAAGGTAGACGAGCTCGGGAGGCTCGTGGTACCGGCCGAGACTCGAAGGCTTTTCAACATCAAGGAGGGCGACGAGCTTTCGATTTGGGTTGAGGGCCCCAACATCGTGCTTCGCAAACTCGAAGACGTCTGTGTGTTCGACGGTTCGACCGACGACGTGACCCACTATCGCGGCCGCGGCGTCTGTGCCTCGTGTCGCGCCGAGCTCACGGCGTCATAGCACTATCCAGCAGGTCTGCTCTGACATAGGGTTGGGGAGTGCATGATGATCCGTGCCTTCCATCGCTTCCGGTGCCACTGGCGAGTGGGTTTCGGCAGCGTCTGATCGGCCTCGGTCGGAATCCCGATGAGGGGACCGCGCTCGCCTTTCGATCCACGAGCGTCCACACGCTGGGCCTGTCCCGACCGCTGGCGGTCGCGGCCCTCGACCGGGCGGGACGCGTGCTCGACTCACGTGTTCTGGACCCGAATCGCGTCTACACCAACTGGCGGGCGGCGGTGATCGTCGAGTGGGCGCGCTGTTGCCCGCCACCGGTCGGCAGCCGTGTCGCGCTGGATCAATGACAGGGACGCTGTGGCTGTGCGGCTCGCCGATCGGAAACCTGGGGGACATGAGCGACCGATTGAAGGAGACGCTGGCCACTGTGGACGTGGTGTACGCCGAGGACACCCGGCGGGTGAAGCGGCTCATGGACGTTGCACATGCCTCGGCACCCGTGCGTTCCTACTTCGCCGGCAACGAAAGGCAGCGAGCCCGACAACTGGCGGCGGACCTGCGAGACGGGAAGAACGTGGCATTGGTCACCGACGCCGGAATGCCGGGGGTGGGCGACCCGGGGGTCTCGGCCGTGCGAGCAGCCCGGGAAATGGGAGCGCCCATCACTGTGATACCGGGCCCCAGCGCGGTGACGGCGGCAGTCGCGGTGGCCGGCATGGGCGACCGATTCGTCTTTGAGGGATTCTTGCCGCGCAAGGGCAGCACCCGCCGGCACCGCATCCAGACCCTCACAGACGAACAACGCCCCGCCGTGTTGTTCTGCTCGCCGCGGCGCCTGCTGGATGACCTGGCGGACCTGGCCGACGGACTCGGTGGCGGTCGTTTGGTTTGTGTGTGCCGGGAGTTGACGAAGATCCACGAAGAGGTGTGGTGGGGCACCCTGGCCCAAGCGATTTCCCGATGGACGGACAACGAACCGCGAGGCGAGTTCACCCTGGTGATCGAAGGCGCCGGCCAGTCCCAGGTCGATTGGAGACAGGCGGCTAGCGCAGTTCAGCGGGAGATCGAGTCCGGAGCCACGCCGGCTGCCGCCGTGCGAGCGGTATCAGATCTCCTCGGAATCCCGAAGAACGAGTTGTATCGGCGCACGATGACGGACGGCCCGCCCGATCAGTAGCGGGGCCAGAACTGTTCGCGGACCTTTTCGCCCAGCGTGCGGTCCGGGGAGGCGACGAGGAGCACCTCGTTGTCGACCTGGGCCACATACACGTATCCGTCCCCTTCAAACACCACACCCTTGTGGTCGGTTCTACCGGCGGCCAGCGCGAACACGTTCAAGGCCCAGTGGGAGAGGCCGTCGCGCAGCTCGATGGCATCCTGGTCGGACTCCATGACGAACAGCGCCGACATGGCCAGTTCCTCCCGGCGCTGCCAGACGGTATACCTATCTCCTTCCCAGCCGGTGGTCGCCTGCAGCATCTCGCCGGCGCTGAGCGACTCCCGGAAGAACGACCTCACCCACAACTCCCCCATCATGCCGGTTTCTGCCTCGAGCATCCCGGACCCCACCGTCTCTGGGTTCAGCACTTCTACCGGCACGGTGCCCGCTCGATAGGACTCAGGGTGGAACAGCTGCTCGGTGGTGGCCGGCGGGTTGCGATATGCGGCATTGAGTCCCTCGACCCCGCGGGCCCCGATCACGTCTTTGACGAGGACGAGAGCCACCTCTTCACCAACGTTTTCGAACGTTCGGGCATATCCAGGGAGCACCATCTCGGCTTCGCTTTGCCGAACGGATTCCAGGCGGAGGGCGAACCGCTCCGTTGAGGTCAGTGCCGTATCGATGAATTCGCTGCGGTGAAATGCGGCGTCGCCGAGCCGGAGACCGAGCAGACCCAGGCGCGTTTCGTCGTCCTTTTCGCCCTCACCCGGAAAATGCTCATATGTGAGAGCGAGCACCAGTTCCTCGATCAACTCGGCCCGGGCAAACGGCGTCAGCTCGGTGCGAGGCGTGACCATGGCGATTCGTTGCCGGTCACGCTGGTACTGCAGGATTTGACCCGTCGGGCCAACGTCGCCAAAGCCCATGCCGGCGAGAACATCGACCCGGCGCGTATCGGGTATGACGCGCGGCAAGATCTCTTCGCGGTCGACGAATTCCAACACGGGCGGAGACGAGAACGACAGCCCGCGGATGTCTTCAGCGATGGGCACCAGGGCGTCGAACTGTTGCTGGACGAGCGCCTTGGCCTGGTCAACGTGCAGGGTGGTGGTGGTCGATGCCTGGGGCACCGAAGTGACGAGCGACGCCCCGGTTTGGCTATCCCCCGACCCGCAGGCGGCGGCAACGAGGGCACCCGACAACAGCCAGGCCGCGCGTGTTCGGACTGATCGCATAGGGATGTATCGGCGTTGGCGCAGCACGACCCAAGCGGGTTTAGCTCAAGCGGCAAAGCGTTACCCAGGGTTCTAAGCGGCGGTTTCCGCCACCTGTAACCCTGGGTTTGCCAATTGCGGTCACTGGCGGACCTCGCCGATCCGTAGCAGACCGGCGAGCGCCGACTATGCAATGTGCAGCGTTCAGCTCCTGAGCTGCTCCAGGGCCGCCCGGCCGGCGGCGGGGTCCGAGGCGATCACCACGTCGACGGTGTCGCCCTCCTGCTGAAAGCCGAACAAGGCATTGGCCGTCTGCCACGTGGTGCCGTCGAGGTCCTGGCCCAGGCCGGAAAACCACGCCTCGAGGGCTTGGACATACTCATCGGCATCCGGGCCGGTGTCGCCCACAAATCGCGAGACCTCGACGATGTCCTGACCATCCCAGTGCCAGGCCACGCGATCGCCGCCCCATCCGCCGGCTGCGGCTGCCGCCAGACCCGGACCGGCGACGGCGTCCAGCAGAATCTCGAGATCCCCCTGGCCCCGGGTGAATTCCTCCAACACCTCATAGCCCACCAGCGACACGCTCGGAACCTCGACCAGGACCGGCGGTTCGTCGGTGTCCGCCAGCAGTTGTTCGGTGGAAGCCGGTGGATCGAGGTAGAGGTCTTCGATCACGGCAGGGCCGCGACCCTGGATATAGAACGCCCCGGTGGTGTACGGGAGGCTCAGCGAATCGATCAGGTACGGAGGCAGGCCCCGGGCGGCCTCCTCCTGCTCCGCAGCGTCGGCCAATACCTCGCTCAGTTCAGACGGCAACATCCCGGTCACCATGTACACAGATTGAAAGTACGTGGCGTCGCCCTCGATCACCGACTGCAGGGCACGGAAGCGGTCGCCGCCGTCGCTGTCGGCCAGCTCGAGGAAATCCTCTCCCCACGCATAGTGCTGGTCGGTGAGAGCGTGAATCAGTTCGTGCACGATCGTGAGCCGATCCGTGGCCGACGGGCCGACTCCGTCGTCCCGCACGAAGAGCTGCTTGGTCTCCGGGTCGTAGTAGCCCAGGACCTGTTGTGCCAGCACTTCCCGGGTCAGGCCTTCGAGGCTCGACGTGGCGTCGAGCACCCCCATGGTCTTGAGCAACCGCTCCTCGGCTGCGATGACTTCGGGCTCGAGGTCCTCGACGATCTTGTCATCCAGTTGTGCTCTGAATTCGTCGATGGGCTGAATCGTGATGTCCGGCGAGTGAAGGAACTCGAGGCTCCGCACCTGCTCGGTGATGTCGATCAGCCCGTCCACCTCGGCGGCCAGAGTGGCAGGCGCATCGGTGTCCAGCTCGGGAAGGGTGGGCGGGACAGTTGTCTCCGACGCACCCTCGGGTGTGGTGTCCGGGCCGGCAGATGTGGAAGGAGACTCGACCGTCGAGGTCGTAGACGGGGCGCTGGATGGGGTGGGCTCGGTCGTGTCGCCGGCGCAGGCAGCCAGAGCGAGAAGAGCGAGAAGAACAAGAACCCGAAGCATCGTCCGATGACCCTACAGGGCGCTCACCGAAACGACTCCTCGGCATCGGCGGACGCGTCGATCGGGTTGATCGACGCGAGGAGGTACGTGAATACGGAGAGGACTTTGGGTCGGTACCGGGTCCAGGGGGGCAAAGACCCGGTACCGACCCAAGCTCCGCCCCTGGCGGGCGCTGCGAGCCACAAACCAGATTTAGGACACAGCTGTTTTACCCCGAGTTCCCGGATTTCCGAAAAAATCTCGGCTGGAGAAAACTTGCAACTCGGGCGATGGTTCTGGGTCTAATCGTTGATGATCAGCGCATTCGACACCAGGCCGTTCGTTCCGGCGTCCGCCGTGAGGCCGGCAATCCGGGCCCACCGGTCCTGTTCGCCCGATGGGGTCTTGCGCGTAAACAGTGCGCCGACCAGCATGGGAGCTCACATGGCAGAACTCGGCGTCACCGTCCCGCACAGCGATGAGCGGCTCGTAGCGCTGGCCCAGGCGGGCGATCTCGAGGCGTTTGGAACGCTGGTGCGAAGGCACCAGAGCTTCGTGTTTGGCGTCATTCTGCGGATCGTCAAGAACCGGGCGACCGCCGAGGACCTGGCCCAGGACACCTTCATCCGCGCCTTCAAGGCCCTTGAAAACTTTCGGGGTGACTCCCAGGTCCGATCCTGGCTCTATCGAATCGGCAACAACCTCGCGCTCAACCACGTGACGCGAACCCGCGAGAACCCCAGCGATGCGATTCCGGAACGATCCACCGGCAGATCGACGTCGCGGGCAGCCGAGCAGCGCGACCTCAAGGCCGCCATGGAACGGGCGATATCCGAGCTTCCGGAAAACCTGCAGCGCCCGCTGGTACTGCGCGAGTACGAGCATCGAACCTATGAAGAAATCTCTCAGCAACTGGGTGTGCCGCTCAACACGGTCCGAACGCGCATCTATCGCGCCAAGCGGGCGCTCATGACCACGATGGAGGACTGGCGATGATCTGTGACATCACAGACGACGGTCGCATCGATTTCGCCATCGGGGAGGCGGCCGATCTCGACGCACACGTCGAGACGTGCGCGGAATGCCAGGATTTCCTGGCTCAGCTCTGGTCTGATGAGCTCGACAACGACCTCAGCGTTCCGGTAGTGCAGGCATTGCGCCTCCAACAGTTCCTGGAATCGGTTTTGGGCCTGGCGGCCGACATCACCGAGGACATGGGCAGGGCGACCCTCCGTTACGGGGCCGGACCGACTCGTTAGGATCCACGCCACAACGCACTGTCTGGGGGCGTCGTGGATCTCCAAACCATCATCACCACCGTTAGCACGGTTGCGGTCATCATCGTCGTGACGCTGATCGTCGGACGCGTCGTCAGCTCGCGCGTGAACGAGCAGCTGCAGGGTCTCGTCAAACAACTGGTACCGGTCGTGATCGTGACGGCTGTGCTGATGGGCATCCTCATCATCATCGACCCGTCCCAGGCCAACAGGCTGCTCGAGTCGACGTTCGCCTTCATCCCCAAGGCGGTGGTGGCTGTCCTGATCATCATGATCACGAGATCACTCGGACGGATCGTGGGAGCCTTGGTGGAGACAGCGCTGCGGTCGGCGTCGCCGGTGCTGGCGCGCAGAGCCGGTTTCGGGCTCTCATTGGGGATTCTCGGCGTAGGCGTCATCATCGCCCTCGAGCAACTGGGCGTTCCCACCAACATCATTCTGATCCTGGTCGCAGCCCTGGCGTTCGGCAGCGCGCTGGCGGGTGGCCTGGCCGTGGGGCTGGGCTCGCTCTCGGTTTCGCGCCAGGTGGCATCCGGCAGATACGTGCAAGATCGCTTCTCACCCGGCCAGCTGCTGAGAATCGAAGGAGTCGAGGGCCGCATCGTGACCATCGGGCTGTCCTCCACCCATCTGGAAGGCAGCGACGGCAGCGCCTTCCGGGTACCCAATGAGGTGTTCCTGCAGGGCGTAGTGACGGTGCTCCCGGACTGATCAGCCGGGGTACGCGGCCGAGAAAATGGCCCCGTGACCCATGCCCGAAGAATGGCGGAGGCGCTACATTGACGTAAGGGAATGACTAGATACACGCGGGCGGCGACAGGTTCAGTGGTGGTTGCGTTGGCGATCCTCATGGCCGCGCCCGCAGCGGGACAAACCCTGCCACCGACGACCCTTCCGACCACGACGACCACCACCCAACCCCCCACCACCACCACCACTACCGAGCCGCCCACCACCACCCAACCACCCGGTACTACGACGACCACAGCTGCCCCCACGACAACGGCCCCCCCTGCCACCACCACCACCCGCCGCCCCCGGAGAACCACCACCACCCGCCGGCCGGCACCGACGACAACCACGACCACTACGACCACGCTGCCGCCCAACGAGGCACCGACGGTGTCGGCAACAGCCTCCTGCCAGGGACTCGTCTGCACCTTCAGCGCAGAAGCAGAGGACCCCGAGGGCCAGACCGTCACCTACCTGTGGTCCTTTGGACGCACCGCGGCCGAGACGACCTTCATCTATCCGGAGCCCGGCGCGTACACCGAGACGGTGACCGCGACTGATCCGCTTGGTATGGCCGGAACGGCGTCCGTGCGCGTCAGCATCACCAGCACCGGCGCCACCGAGTCGACCAGCCCCCCGCAGACATCCACGACCCTTGCCGAGACCACCACCACGGAGGCGCAGGCGACACCAACGCAATCGGCCAACGGCGGCGGGGGCCCCTCCGATGGGCTTCCGACGTGGGCCTTTCCCCTCATCGGCGTAGGAGCCATTGCCGTGCTGGTGGGAATCATCGGAGTCGGGTTCCGCCTGAGTGCCGGACCGAATCAAGGTGGGCCCATCGCAGTGGGCGGCATCGGCTCCCGAATGCGGGCCGCGCTCGGCGACCGCCGCCGCCAATGGGCTGACTGGTGGATCCGGACCAAGCTGGCGATCTCGACCGGCCGCCGGCGATTGTTACGGCCCATCACCCGCCAGCGCCCCGGCATGCCGCTCTTCAATCGCCTACGGATCGGTACTCGCGCCAGCCGGTCCCGCGTCGCCAAAACACGCTTTGCTGTCGAGTCACGCCGTCGCTACTGGCAGCTCTCGCTCAGGAACCTGCTCCGGTTCCGCCGAGGCCTCTAGACCGTCAAGTCCTGCGCGAGCGACGGCGGGGACGGTCCCGGCCGAGATGTGTCAGCGGAATCCGAACCAACCCGGCAACTCCGATGCCTGCCCAATCCAGTTCGTCAACAGCTCCTCGTCGATCTCATCATCTTCGTAGATGTGGAAGTAGCGCGTAGTCGGGTCCTTCGACTCGACCGGAGGTGGTGGCGTGAGCGAACCGCCGTTCAGGAACGTCACCTTGATGTATTTCGTCATACAGTGGAATGCGAAGAACCACCCGTGTTCCTCGGTGCCGTAGAACGGCGTATTCCACCGCACCGCCTTCCGAAGGTCGGGTACCGCACGCACGACGAGCGCATCGAGGCGGCGCCCGACATCGCTCTTCCAGTCAGGCATCGCTTCCAAGTAATCCTGGACAGGACCGTCGCCGTCGCCCTTGGGGATCTGCGGGTTGCCGCCCGCCAGCAGCTTCGGCCCGCTCTTCTTGCCGGCGGCCGGCTTCCCGGCTTCAGCCACGGTCAGGCGCTCCAGCGGGTGCAGGATCGAAGCACCGATCGATCGATAGACGTTCCTGCGCCGGGTCGGATGTCATGGCTTCACCAACTGTTGCATCGCTCTTGGACCATAGCTTGCGCAGCACGTTTCTGATCCGGACGCTCCGGGTAATCCAGGGCATGGATGAGATGGAAGTGTTCGCCGTGATCGATCTGTTCTCGGCCGAGGGCATCGACGTCGAGATCGTGATCCGGTGCCCCGAGTCGACCTGCGAGCTCTGCGCACCCAACATCCCCAACGCGGCCTGAACCGCCGTCAGAGCTGTGGGATATGGGCGTGGTGGCGTAGGGAATCCAGCGTGGGTTCATCCCATCACCAGAGACCCGCATGCCAAATCGCGAGATAGCAGCTTCCAAAGGAAGCTGCCCCAAGAGCTTGGCCCAAGGGCCAAACCGGCGGCATCAGTGGGTTTCAAACCCCATCACCAAGGCCCCGCGTACAGACGAGGGCGAACGCGTCCGAGATCCGATTGGCGTCAGGTAGAGGTGCGCGCGAAGCGAAAGCACCTTCCGTAGGAGAGTGCCGTAAGGGCTCGGCCCGTCAGGGCCAGGCCGACGGTCAGCGCATGAGACAACACGTATTTGAACCCGTTCGAATCGAAAGGTGAGAAAGGGCGGCGAAAGCAGCTTCCAAAGGAAGCTGCCCCAAGGGCTTGGCCCGAAGGGCCAAACCGACGGTGAGCGCATGGGACAACACGTATTTGAACCGGTTCGAACCGAAAGGTGAGAACACGAAGGCACGAGTGGGTTCAAATCCCATCGCCAAGGCCGCAGAGTGCAGACGAGGGCGAACGCGTCCGAGATCCGATCGGCGTCAGGTGGAGGTGATGGGATTTGAACCCACGACCTCTTCGTTGCGAACGAAGCGCTCTGCCGAGCTGAGCTACACCCCCGAACCGGGTGCCAGGTTAGCCCCGTCGTGGTTTGAGCAACCGAATGAAGCCGTCAGCCATTGACGGCTCGCGAGACCGATTCTTCGACGGCGGGAAGCTCGATGACCTTCGAGGCGAGCTCGCGGTTCCGGATTTCGACGAGCTTGAGCACATAGGCGATCAGGAACGCGCCGAAAATGAGGTTGACGAGCAGCCAACCCCAGCTCATCTGCCACAGCGTCATTGCAAGGGTGACGACGGCCAGAAATGCCAGGATCGATACGGTGCGCCGTCGGCGCGCTCGCAGAGCACGGCGAGCACGCTCATTGGCGTCGATCGTGTTGAGGGCTGCCAGCTTGGCGATTTCGCCTTCAAACGATCTGGTCGAGCGCGCAGGGGAATCCGCCCCCGATTCCAAGAATGACGGGAGCACGAATGCTCCCCACAATCCGCCCAACAGAAGGACCCAGATGGTTACTGTCAACAACCGTTCCGCCTCAGTCAATCGGGCGTCACGTTACTAGTTGGCGCGCGTTGCTACAAGTCATCGCGGCGCCATGTCCCCGAACGTCCTCCACTCTTTTCCATCAGCTGAACTCGGGAGATGCGGGCGCCGCGCTCGATGCCCTTGATCATGTCGTAGACGGCCAACGCGCCAACCGTCACGGCGGTGAGGGCTTCCATCTCGACCCCGGTCGGGCCGGTGGTTTTCACCGAGGCCTGCAGTCGGATTCCCTCATCGATCGCGTCGACTTGGACGTCGACTCCGTCGATCGCCAGGGGGTGGCACAGCGGGATGAGCTCTGACGTGCGTTTGGCCGCCTGGATGGCAGCAATGCGGGCCACCGCCGTCGCGTCACCTTTGGGAAGGTCGGCAGCGACGAAGCGGTCCCGGGTTTCGCCGGTCATCTCGATGATTGCCTCCGCCACCGCGACGCGGTCCGAATCGGGCTTGGCGCTCACATCAACCATGCGCGCGGCACCGGAGTCATCCAGGTGGGGCAAATCCATGGAATGAGGCTAACGGGTGTCGTGCAGCGATTCCTCGATGATCTGAGTATTGCGGGCGCCGTGCTCGGGGTGGGCCAGTGCCAGCTTGGTCAGCGCTTGCAGGTAGGAGGTGGGAATCCCCACGTCGAGCAACTCATACTCGGTGATGAAGGCCCGGCACAGCCCCTGGGCGGCCACCGCATCGATTGCATCGGTGAGCTGGATTTCGCCTCCGACGCTGGGGGGCGTCGCAGCGAGCGCTTCGAAGATCTCGGCCGAGAACAGGTAGCGGCCAACCAGCCCCAGCTTTGACGGGGCATTCTTGATGCCCGGCTTCTCGATGGCGCCGGAGATCTCGAGCACGTGTTCGCTGAGCGAGATGTCGGGCACGACGAAACCATACCGATCGAGGTACTCCTCGGTCAGGTCCCGCACACACACCACCGAGCCCCCGTTGCGGGCGGCGGCCATGTGGGCCAGCACGTCCTCACCGGGCACCGCCAGGTTGTCGACGAGCAGGCAGTAGAACGGCCGGCCCCCCACCGCCTCTTCGGCAATCCCAACGGCGTGGCCGAGCCCGCGGGCCGCCGGCTGGATGATGGTCCGGATGTCCACTTCTTCCAGCCCGGGGAGGGGTTCCTCTTCGGCCGAGTTGAAGTGACGCTCGACCAGCTCCTGGCTTTCGGCATCGACGATGATGAAGACTTCTGTGGCTCCGGCCCGCACCGCCTCTTCGACCACCCATTGAACGGCCGGTCGGTCGACCACCGGCACGAGAGATTTGGGTACTGCCCGGGTGATCGGTCGCATACGGGTCCCTCTGCCCGCAGCTGGTATCACCGCAACTTCGACTGCCATCTCGACCATCAGTTTCGCTCCCTGATCAGCGTATCCACAATCGCCACGGCCTGCGGCGAATCGTATCGTCTCGCCCGCCCGGTCGACCATCGGTCCTATGACCCACTCCCGGGTCGTTTTGTTCCTATTTACTTCGGGAGATTGCCCACATACGTTGAGGCGATGTACTGGGTTCGCCGGCCGCCGATCGGGAGATGGCTGGCGGCAGTTCTCCTCATCGCCGTCGGGCTGGTCAGCGATCTACGGGCCCAACCGACGTCGGAACATCCGTTTCTCGGCACTGACGTGGCGGCCGGTGACGTGATCACCGACCTGGAATGGCGCCGGGTACCGGCGGGGATGTTCCCGGTCGTCGATGGGCTGGGGTTGGTGGCGCGCGTCGACCTGAAGGCAGGCTCGCCGCTGATCCCAGAAGTTCTCGGTTCGGTGGCCGCTCCCGCAGGATGGTGGTCGCTCGTCATCGAAGTGCCCTCCTTCTTGGCTCCGGGTACCCGCCTGGCACTCCTGCACGAGCTCGACGGCGAGCCGGTCGAGGGGATTTTGCTCGCGACCTCTCGCGACGAACTCGCCTATGGACCTTCGACCGGGTTGGTCGCGGTCGCACCGGAGGGGGCGACTGCCGTGGCCAGGGCGAACCTCGAGGACACGTTGGTCGTGTTACTGCTGCCAGGGTGACGTGACGAGTCGGGTGAACCGCTCGATTCCGATGTTGCCGCCCGATATGAGGACGCCGACCCGCTCGCCCGTCACGTCGATGTGGCCGGCCAACAGCGCCGCCAGCGGAACAGCACCGCTCGGTTCGACGACGAGGCTCATCCGTTCGAAGTAGAACGCCATGGCGTTGAAGATGTCGTCCTCGGTCACCGTCACGATCGAGTCGAGCAGGCGGCGATTGACCTCGAACGTCAACTCACCCGGCGTCTCCACCCGGAGGCCATCGGCCTCGGTCCTGGGCCGATCGATCGTAACCCGTTCCCCGGCCGCCAGCGACAACGCTGTGTCGTTGGCATCGAGTGGCTCCACCCCGACAACGCGAATTCCGGGGTTCATCCCGAGGGCGGCGGTGGCGCAACCGGCGATCAGCCCCCCGCCCCCGATGCAGACCACCAGGAGATCGAGCGGACCGGTCGTTTGCATCAATTCGAGAGCGGTCGTGCCGGCTCCCGCCATCACGTTCCAATCGTCGTACGGAGGGACGATGTGGGCAGATCGCTCCCGGGCGAGTTCGTGGGCGATGTCGAAACGATTCTCCGTGGCCGGGTCGTAGGACACCACTTCGGCGCCATAACCCATGACGGCGTCCACCTTCGCCGCGGGAGCATCCGAGGGCATGACGATGGCAGCAGGCAGCCCACGGATCTTGGAGACCAGGGCGACCGCCTGGGCGTGGTTGCCGGACGAATAGGCGACGACTCCGTTCCCGTCGGTCAGCTGAGAGATCTTGTTGTAGGCGCCTCGGAATTTGAAGGAGCCACCCCGCTGAAACAGCTCTGCCTTCAGGAACAGCTCGGCCCCGAGTAGCTCGTCGAGGGTTCGCGAGGTCAAGACCGGGGTGACGTTGGCGACCCCCTGCAGCCGGGCCGCCGCCTGCTCGATGTCGGAAAAATCAAGCATTGCGGCGTACCGCCCACCGGGCGGCCCCTAACCTGATCAAGGTGCTCGACGCCATACTTTGGGGCCTTGTCCAGGGGCTCACAGAGTTTCTCCCCATCTCGTCCAGCGGTCACCTCGTCGTCGTACCGGAGTTCTTCGGACGCGAGGCCCCTGACCTTACAACTTCGGTCGTTCTCCACGCCGGGACGTTGTTGGCCGTGGTGATCTACTTCTGGAAAGACCTGAGGATGCTGTTGCGGCTCCGGGCCCCCGAACCAAGGCGATTGGTGTGGCTGCTCGCCCTTGCCAGCGTCCCGGTGGCGGCCCTGGGGCTGGCGTTCGAGGACTGGTTCGATGAGGCGTTCGGCAGACCGCGGCTGGTCGGTGTCGCCCTCATCGTCACCGGTCTGATCCTCGTGCTGTCGACCCGGTACCGGGGTGGGGATCGGAGTTTCGAGAGCAGCAACGTGGCCGATGCCGTGCTGATCGGCCTCGCCCAGGCCTTGGCGCTGATACCCGGCATCTCTCGCTCGGGATCGACGATCACCGCGGGCTTGTTTCGCGGGTTCTCGGACAACGACGCCGTTCGCTTCTCGTTCTTGTTGGGAGTGCCGGCGATCGCCGGCGCCACCGGCAAGCAGCTCATCGACGCCAACTTCGAACTCGGCCTCGAACACCTGGTCGGCTTCATCGTGGCGGGCATCAGCGGATACGCGGCGATCGCTCTGCTCGTCACGGCACTGACCAGGTATGGACTCGGGCCGTTCGCTGTCTACTGCTTCGTGGTCGGCGGTCTCGCACTGGTGGCCTTCTAGGTCGCATTCCCACAACCCGATGAGCCGGTCGGCGGTCAGGGATCCGGTTTCGGTCCTGAGGACGACAGAGCAGGGGCTCGTGAGCTCGGGTCAGGATCTGAGGTTGTGCCGTTCGATGATGGGTATCGTCGCCTCGAAGTCGATGTCGGCTCCATAGCGAGCAGCGGCTGCCAGGAGTCTCTCGGGCTCCATCAAATCGGGATCCAGATCGAGCTCACGGAAGAGCTCTTCCAGCCCGGCCGGGCAGATGATCTCCAGTATTCGAGCTGGTGAATCTCCGGCGTTCCAGAACGTGTGCCACTGGCCCTTCGGCTTGAACACGAGGTCGCCCGGCTCCGCGAAAACTTCCGATGCCCCGAGCTGCGCCCCCACCCGCCCTTCGATCACATAGCTGTATTCGTCTTCCTGCGTGTGCAGATGGAGCGGTGCAGCCAGCGCCCGCGGGGCAAGGCGGTGTTCGAGTAATGCGAATCTCCCCTCGGATTCGGCACCTCCGACCATGAATCGGTCCATGACCAGGTCGGTGTCGCCCAGCAGCTCGCCGTCTTCCGGTCCGAGCACTCGCGGGCTCGGCTCTTTGAGTGTCATGCGATCCTCCCTTCGGTGTACCTCAACGCTACGCGCCGGACCGGGTGCCGGGTTTCGGATCTTGGGCGTCCGGCAAACTCAACCTGCTCTGTCAACTGCGAGATTCGGTCGAAATCAGCTCAGGCGAAGAAGCGGAGCCACAGGCCGATCGCAGTCAGTGCCACGGCTCCGCTCAGCGTGGAGACGAGGAACCGCTTCTCGGCGTGACGGAACCGATCGAACTGCTGGATGAGGACATCGTCGCCCAGCCGTTTGTACTTCTCTCGCACCATGAATTGGGTCCAGGCGCGGCGGCGGTCGCCATCGATGAAACCAGGCCGCGGCCGGCCCTCTCCGCCATAGACCTCGGGGTGCTGCTGCTGGAAGACGGAGGCCAGGGCTCGACCGCTGCGAACGAGAAGCCCGGCCCACACGATCGACACCAACAGCCACAGGGTGGCGATGAAAGCAAAGGTATTCGGGGCGTCCATCAATGATCAACATGCCGGCAGGCCGAGCATGCCATCAGAAGAAATCGAACCACGGCGAAGATTCGGCGGTGAACATCTGGTCTGCCTTGGCAATCGCCGCAGGCGACCCATGTACCAGCCCGGCCGCCGACATCTCCCGCCACGTGATCGAGCCCAGGTAGGTGGCACCGAGTGGCGCCGGGCCGGCCAGCCGCAGCTCGGGATCGTCTTCTGAACGGACGCAGAAAGGAGTCCCTTCGGTCACCGTCAACGCCCAGGTGCCGGTGTTGTCCTCCACCTGGGAGTCCTCGAGCGAGAATGTGAGGCTCCCGTCTGTCCGATAGGACCGGCTCGACAGTGCCCCCGGGACGTCGAGGATGCGGAACCATCCGCCTTCGAGGAGACGGCGGTGCGCCACCCGGTGGTCCTCCAGAATCGACGAAACGATCGAATCTGCCGCCAGGTTGGCGGCGTGGACCTCGATCACGAGGTCGTGGTCGATCAGGAAACGCCACAGGGCCGTTTCCGCGACATCGGACACGGCGTGGAGCTCGATGACCTCTAGCTGCCCTCGCAGGCGGAAGTTGTTCGGAATGTCGAGCTTGGATCGATATTTGACGTATCCAGCCGGCTGCCCCTCGATGTCGACGACTGCGTATCGAAACGCCGACTTGCCCTCCCGCGCCTGGGGCGGATCCCAGAACACCTCCCACATCCACCAGTCATCCGAGCGGTCAGAGGCCCCGATTCGGAGCGGGCGAACCCGGTCCCATACCGAGCGCAATGCCTTTTCGGCTTCGGTCCCTTCGACAAAACGCACGTCTCCCTCGTTCGCCGCCGATTGGCGGATCGATGCCGGCTCGTCGATGTGAACCTCCAGGCGGTCGAAGGCCCGACCGTATCCGAAACGCTCGTAGATCGCCGCTTCGGATGCCCACAGCGCTGCGGCCTGAGCTCCGCGGGCGACCGATTCGGCGAAGTGGAGGCGCATGAGCTCGGTCAGGATGCCCCGGCGCCGATGCGTGGGGAGCACGACGGCAACGGTTGTGCCGGCCACCTCCAACGTTCCGCCGCCAGGCACGGTCATGGGCAAGGTGTACGCCCCGGCCGCCCCCACCAGCTCCCCGGCATCGATGGCACCGAAGAAACGGTCGATCTCGACACCGGGGAACATCTCTTCCGGGGGAATCCCCCAGTCATGGCCGAACGCGATCCGCGCCACGTGGCCGAGGGACGTGCGGTCGCCGTGCTCGAGAGGACGGAACTCCATCCAGCCAGACTACGCGACGCCCACCGGGAACCGCTTTGCATAGTGATCACCGCTCGACCAAGCTGCAGTCATGAAACCATCGCGGAGATTTTTCGCGTTCGCCCTGATGGCGGCAGCACTACTGGTGTCCTGCTCGGCGGAAGAACCGGAGGCCGTGGTGCAGCGCCTGGCCATCATCGGGACCGATGGCAACGTGGCGATGATCGAGTCGGATGGATCCAACCGTACCCCGTTGACGGACGACGCCGAGTTCGGTGTGGCCTACTCCCAGTTGACCTGGTCGCAGCAGGGGAGCCTCGCCTACACCCGGGCGAGCGTCGGCGGAGGCGATGGTGTGTCAGCCCAAGGTGTGTCCGCCCAAAGCGTGTCGGCCACGATCGACATCGTCGCAGCTGACGGATCCCGAGCCAGTCATTTCGTACCCTTCCCCCCGTTCTACATGTACTGGTCACCCGCCGGCGACCGGATCGCCTATCTGGGGGCATCCGCGCCCCGACTTCAGCTGGCGATCCTCGATGTGGCGAGCGGCGAGAGCATGCCCGTGCTGAACTCCCAGCCCCTCTACTTCGACTGGTCACCGGACGGTGACCGCATCGTGACCCACCATGCAGGAACCGAGATGCAACTCCTGCTGCAGGGAGAGCCGAGACCGTTCCAAGAGGACACGGGCAACTTCTTCTCCCCCATCTGGACAGAGGACGGCATCTACATGGTCGGCGACGACAGCGGGCAGGCCAAACTCCAGATCCGGGACGTCACCGGCGCAGTGATGGAGGACCGGGACCTCGAATCGATCAGCACGTCGTTCTCGGCCGGAAACGACGGGGAGGTCGCAGTGCTCCAGCGCCCTTCGAGCCTCAGCGGCAACTTGACCGTCTTTGGCGACGTGGACACGGAGCTCAGCACCGAAGCACTCTGGTTCTTCTGGAGTCCGACGCGCGACGCCCTGGTGTGGATGGAGCAGACGGGCGACAGCATCGAGGTGCTCACCTGGAATCACTCGGCTGAAGAGCCGGTATCCATGGGTAACGGACGTGTGTCGCGGTACTGGATCCAGACCTACCTCCAGTTCTTCGACCAGTATGCGCTGAGCCATTCGTGGTGGAGCCCAGACGGAACCCAGTTCTTGTTTTTCGGGACGATCGGAGATTCGTCGGGAATCTGGTTGCTGGATGCAAGCGGAGAGAGCGAGCCCCGCTTTCTCGTCGAGGGCCTGGAGGCCGTTTTCGAACCCGGGTAACCGGGCTTGATGCCTGCTGCGAGTAGCGTGGGCTGCGTGACACTCACCAAAGCCGAGTCGTACGCCGTCTCCGGTCTCACAAACCGCCAGGTGAAGAGACGGCGGGAGGAAGGCCGCGTCAACACGCCTCCAGAGGGCACCGGCCGAACCGTCCAGGAGATCATCCGCGACAACCTCATCACGCCGTTCAACATCCTGATCGGCGTACTACTGGTGGCGATCTTCTTCGTCGCCCCTTGGCAAGACGGCCTGTTCGGAATCGTGATGATCACCAATGCCGCCATCGGCGTGTACCAGGAAATCAAGGCCAAGCGAACGCTCGACCGGCTCAACGTCCTCAACGCCCCCAAGACGACAGTCATCCGCAACGGCAAGCGCAGAACGATCAACACGGAAGAGATCGTCCAGGACGACCTGGTCGAATTCAAACCCGGGGACCAGATCGTGGTGGACGGCCAGGTCATCTCCAGTCGCGGGCTGGAGGTGGACGAGTCGCTACTGACGGGTGAGCCTGATCAGATCCCGAAGCTGGAAGGCCAGCAGGTTCTCTCCGGTTCCTTCGTGGTCGCCGGCACCGGCACCGTTCGCGCCACACGGGTTGGGCCGGCCTCGTACGCAGCCCGGCTGGCGGCGGAGGCCAAGGAGTTCGCGTTGGTCCGGTCCGAACTGCGCTCGGGCATCGACCTGATGCTCAAGGGCATTGCCTGGCTCATCGCGCCGACACTGATCCTGTTGATGTGGAGCCAGCTTCGTACCGCTGAGATCCGCGGAGCGCTGCGGGGGTCGATCGCCGGTATCGTCGCGATGGTCCCCCAGGGCCTGGTGCTCGTCACGAGCGTGGCGTTTGCAGTGGGCGTCGTGCGCCTCGGGCGCCGTCAAGCGCTCGTGCAAGAGCTGATGGCCGTCGAGGGTCTGGCCCGCGTCGACGTCCTGTGCGTCGACAAGACCGGGACCCTCACGACCGGCCATTTGTCGGCGGTCGATCTCGAAGTTCTCGTTGTCGACGACGTGTCCGAGGCCCTCGGTGCCCTGGCGACTGCTGATCCCAATCCCAACAGCACGTTGCTCGCCATCAAGGACGCGTATCCGCCCCCGCTTGGCTGGAATGCGATCGATGTCACTCCGTTCTCCTCGGCTCGGAAGTGGTCGGGAGCATCGTTCGCGGGCCGGGGAACCTGGGTGCTGGGCGCCCCCGACGTCATCGCGCACAATCGGCCAGACGTTCTGGAGCGGTCGGAGCAACTGGCCCGATCTGGCTACCGAACGGTGCTCCTCGCCCGGTCCCGATTGCCATTGGGAGACAACGCGTTGCCGGCCGACATCGAGCCTGCCGCTTTCGTGCTGTTGCTCGATCGCCCCCGCAAGGACGTCAAGCGGATTCTCGAGTATTTCGAATCACAAAGCGTGTCGCTCAAGGTGATCTCCGGCGACCACCCGGCGACGGTCGCAGCCATTGCGCGCCAGGTCGGCATCGAGCTGTCCCGCCCCCCGATGGACGGCCGCGAACTGCCTCGTGACCCGGACGAGCTGGCCGACCTCATGCAGGAGCGGAGCATCTTCGGGCGGGTGTCACCCCAGCAGAAGCGGGAGATGGTCGCCGCATTGCAGTCACGCGGCCATGTGGTGGCGATGACCGGGGACGGTGTCAATGATGTGCTCGCGCTCAAAGACGCGGACATCGGGATCGCAATGGGATCGGGGGCCACGGCAACCAGAGCCGCCGCCCAGATCGTGCTGCTCGACTCGTCGTTCGCGACCCTTCCCCACGTCGTCGCCGAGGGCAGGCGCGTCATCGCCAACGTCGAGCGGGTAGCCAACCTCTATTTGACGAAGACCGTGTACGCCCTGGCCCTGGCGCTCACGATCGGGATCGCCAACATCGCCTTTCCCTTTCTCCCGCGCCACCTGACCCTGGTAGGAACCGTCACCATCGGCATCCCATCGTTCTTTCTCGCGTTGTCCCCGTCGGCCCGCCGGGCGAGAACCGGATTCCTGTGGCGGGTGCTGCGGTTTGCGATTCCGGCGGGCGCCCTTGCCGCGGCCGCCACGTTCGTGGGCTACCGGCTGGTGCTCGAGCAACCCGGTGCCACCATCATCGAAGCGCGCACGGCCGCCACCTACGTGCTGACGCTGATCGGCTTGTTCGTGTTAGCTGTCATTTCGCGGCCGTACAACCCGGCCCGCCGGACACTGTTGTTCGCCATGGCGGGCCTCACCGCGTTCGCGTTCATCTCCCCAAGCCTGCGGTCGTTCTTCGAGCTGTCGCTGCCCGACTTCCTCGAATTCATGGCGACGATCGGTATCGCCGCCTTGACCGGCGCCATCATGTTCGCTGCGCTGCGCGCCGTGGAATGGTCGCTGCTCATCCCTGACCTGTTTCGCTCCCGAAGAGCCCAGCGGATCGAGGCGCGCCTCCGCCGGATGGAAACCGACGTGGAATCCTGGGTCGAGCGCTCGTGGCGCCAGATCAGGGAGCTGTACCGGCGGAATTAGGCGTCGAGGAGAACGAGACCGACCTGCGGAGTACCAGCCACGTCACCGCCAGAGCGGCCAAGATGACCCCGGTGGCGGCCAGGCCGGCCTCTGGCCCAAACAGGTCGCCCGTCAGCAGTCCGGGGCCGTTCTCCTCCAGGTCCAAGGCTGTGCCGACAGCGGGGTCGCTCCCGCTCACTTCCAAGCCGAAGACATTTGCCTGTGTGAAGTTCCATGCCGCATGAATCCCGGCCACCCCCCAGATCCCACCCTCGACGATCGAGAAGAGCGCCAGGAAAATCCCCACCAACAGGATGTTTGCCATGGCGACCAGCGAAACATTGTCGTTGAAAACGTGAAGCAGTGAGAAGAGCACGCTGCTGGCGATCACCGCCGTGGCGAGATTGGTGCGCGCCGCCATGGTCGACAGCAACCAACCCCTGGCAACCAGTTCCTCGGTTGTCGATTGGACTGTCCAGCCGACCAGCACGATCGCCAGCGCTTCGAATGCCGGCCAACCGACCGGGTCCATCGGCGTGCGGTCGATCTGGATCGTCTCCGTAACGAAGAGCACCAGCACGACTGCGGTGAACAGTCCCAGGCCTATGGCGAATCCGCGCAGGAACCTGAGCACGTCGACCCGGTCGCCCAGGCCCAGGCTCGCCAGGTCTCCTCGTTCCACGCGGCTCCGCCAGAATCCGACCAGACCGGCGATGGGAGCGAACAGGACGGCCAGGTCGATCGAGAACCCGAGAGCACCGCCGGTCACCGGAATGAAGCCCCGCAGCAATACTCCCAGCACCGTGCCGATGATTACCAGGAGCGGCGCCAAGGCGAAGGCCAGCCATGGGTTCGTGGGCCGCTCGATCGTGCCCGCCCGCCGCAGCCCGTTCATCTAGAAATCGAGGCCGACGTCGAAGTTGGGAGCGCTGTGGGTGATCCAGCCGATGGAGAGGAGGTCGACGCCCGTTTCGGCCATTTCGCGAGCGTTGTCCGGGGTGATACCACCGCTGGCGTTGGTGGTGGCGCGGCCATCGACCAACTCGACGGCCTCCCGGAGTTGCGAGGGCGACATGTTGTCGAGCAGCACCGCTTCCACCCCGGCATCGAGGGCCTCGGCGAGCTGGTCGAGATCATCCACCTCGACCTCGATCTTGATCATGTGGCCCACTCGCGAACGGACTCGTTGCACTGCTTGCGTCACGCTTCCGGCCACCGCCAGGTGGTTGTCCTTGATCAGCACGGCGTCGTCGAGTCCGAACCGGTGATTGGCCCCACCACCACACCGCACGGCATATTTTTCGAGGGCACGCATACCCGGGGTGGTCTTGCGTGTGTCGGCCACGACCGCACCCGTCCCGGCAATCCGGGCCGCGATCGCGGCGGTGGCGGTGGCCACGCCGCACATGTGTCCGAGCAGATTCAAGACCGTGCGTTCGGCCGCCAGCACGGAGCGAGCCGAACCGTGCACCACAGCCAAATCGGTTCCGGCCTCCACTCCGGTGCCGTCTTCGAGCAGGTATTCGATCGTCACATCGGGATCGAGGACAGTGAAAGCCTCGGTCGCTATCCGCAACCCGGCGATCGTGCCCGGCGGCCGGGCGTCGATGACCGCCCGTACCACCCGGTCGGTGGGGATGATGGCATCCGTGGTGAGATCTCCCGCGCGGCCGAGGTCTTCGCGCAACGCCCGCTCCAACAACGGCCGGTACAGGATCGGCCGGGGCGGCATCAAGTCCATCATCCCACTGTGGCCATGGCGTCCGAAGGCACGATGTCGATCTGGCGGTTCTGGAACGCGTGGCGAACGGCTGAGCCCGGTTCGGGGTGGTCCGACCGAAAATGGGCTCCGCGGCTTTCGGTGCGGGCCAGCGCGGCGGTGACAATGTGCCATGCCGTCTCCACCATGTTGCGCGCGACTCCGGCGCGCCCCTCGACTTCGGGGCGCATTGCTGCAATCCGATCGAGGGCCGCTTGCAGTTCCTCACCATTGCGCACGAGGCCCACGTGTTTCCACATCACCTCGCGCAGCTGGGCGATGAGGGCGCTCTCATCCGGGGAGGGCTCGGCGACCTTCGGAAGGTGCGAGAGAGCCACGTTCAGGGGGGGAACTACTCCTCCGGCGTCGACCACCGAGCGTGCCACCCGAGCGCCGAACACCAGGCCTTCCAGCAGGGAGTTACTCGCCAATCGATTGGCCCCGTGCACGCCGGTGCACGACACCTCGCCGGCTGCCCAGAGGCCGGGCAGCGAGGTGCGTCCGTCCAGGTCGGTCTCGACACCACCCATGTGGTAGTGGGCGCCGGGCGATGCGGGGATGCCCTCCACCCTCGGGTCGACGCCCGCCTGCCGGCTGGCAGCGAACACGGTCGGAAACCGCCGGGGAAAGTCGGCGCCGTGGGACTCGGTTGCATCGAGATACACGGTGTGACCGGCCTGCAACTGGGACCAGTTGGCGCGGGCGACCACGTCTCTCGGAGCCAGCTCGGCATCAGGGTGAACATCCACCATGAACCGCTCACCGAGCTCATTGACCAGTATCCCCCCTTCGCCTCGAATCGCCTCCGTGAGCAGCGGCATGGGATCGAGCGAGCCGGCCAGACCGGTGGGGTGGAACTGGACGAACTCCATGTCGATCAATCGGGCTCCGGCCCGGGCGGCCATGGCGTGGCCGTCGCCGGTGACCTCGACCGGATTGGTGGTGCGGGCGTAGAGCTGGCCGACCCCACCTGTCGCCAGTACCACTGCGGCAGTCAAATACAGGACTCTTCGTTCGTGCTCGTCGAGTGCCAGCACCCCCACGACCCGGCCGTCGGCCACAACGAGATCGACCGCGAAGGTCTGCTCCACGACCCGGATCGACGGCTGGGAACGGACCGCCGAAGTCAGTGATCTCATCAACTCGGCGCCGGTCTGATCCCCGTTTGCGTGGAGGATGCGGAAGAGCGAGTGGCCGGCCTCACGTCCATAGATGAGCTCGCCGTCTTCGGTCCGATCGAACTCCGTGCCCAGGCCGATCAAGTCCTTGATCCGGGCCGGCCCTTCGGCAGTCAGGATGTCGACGGCATCGGGGTCGTTGAGCCCGGCTCCCACGGCGAGCGTGTCATCTGCGTGGAGCTCGGGTGAATCTGCGGCCGGTAGTGCCACCGCCACTCCGCCCTGTGCCCACCGGCTGGAACCCCCGCCCAAGGACGACTTCGACATGATGGTGACGTCGCGATCGCAGAGGCCGAGGGCCGCCGACACACCGGCGACCCCGGCGCCGATCACGACCGCGTCGGTCGCTACGACACCGTGCACCAACCGGGTGAAATGGCCCGGCGGGCCGCCCGCCGGCGGCCGTGGCGATTCAGGGTTCACTTGCCGGCGCCGCGCTTGACCGCCAGCATCCGCTCAACTGCCACCCGCGCCCGGTCGGCGACGTCGGGAGCGACCTCCACCACGTGTTGCATGTTCTCCAAGGCCAGCATGATGTTCTCGAGGGTGATCCGCTTCATGTGTGGGCACAGATTGCAGGGCTGCACGAATTCGGTTTGCGGGACGTTGACCTTGACGTTATCGGCCATCGAGCACTCGGTCACCATGACCACCTTGGGTGGCTCGCGGTCTGTTACGTAGTTGATCATCCCGGAAGTCGAGCCCACGTAGTCGGCTTCGTCGAGCACATCCGGCGGACATTCCGGGTGAGCCAGGATCACGGCATCCGGGTTGGCGGTCCGGTAGTCCCTCAGTTCGTCCCCGGTGAAGCGCTCGTGCACCTCACAGTGACCTTTCCAAAGGATGATCTCGACGTCGGTCTGCGTAGCGACCCACTTGCCCAGGAATTCGTCAGGTAGGAAAATCACGCGATCCACGCCGAGTGACTCGACGACTTCAACCGCGTTGCCCGACGTGCAACAGATGTCGGACTCCGCCTTGACCTCTGCCGAGGTGTTGACGTAGGTGACCACCGGGACACCGGGATAACGCTCGCGCAGCAACTTGATGTCCCGGGCCGTGATCGAATCGGCGAGCGAGCATCCCGCCCGCAGGTCTGGGATCAGCACTGTCTTGTCAGGGGAGATGATCTTGGCCGTTTCCGCCATGAAATGGACACCCGCCAGCACGATCACATCGGCATCCGTCTCGGCAGCCATGTATGCCAGCGCCAGGGAATCGCCAGACAGATCGGCCACACCGTGGAAGATGTCGGGTGTCATGTAATTGTGAGCGAGAACGATGGCGTTTCTCTCCTTTTTCAGCCGCTCGATCTCGACGATGTACGGCGCAATCAGGGACCATTCGGCCTCGGGAACAACGGGAGCCAGACGCTCCTTGGCGGCCGCTGTAGCGGCTTCGATCTCAGGGGTAAAGGTGAGCATGGATGCGACTTTCGTGCGTGGCTTTCGTGCGTGGCTTTCGTGCGTGGCGTGTGCTTCGTGCGGGTGGCCCGTGTCGGATCTCTGTCGACAATCGTTATCGGCCCATATTATTCTCGACTTGAGTATAACTAATACTCAGAATAAGTAAAATTCACGGTGCGTCGACGCTTCAACGCAATCCGGGAGCGGGACGCTCCCGGATCACCTCGCGTCGAAACTCGAACAACTCTGCGGGGCGGCCGACGCGGGCAGGCTGCTGGCGGCCGGTCCCCTCGACCAGACCCGCCCGATCGACCAGCCTCCGAAAGTTGGACGTGTGGAGGCGAACACCGCTCAGGGCCTCGACCAGCTGCTGGAGCTGGCTCAGCGTGAACTCCTCTGGCAGCAACTCGAACACCACCGGCCGGTATGAGAGCTTGCCCCGCAGCCGGCCGAGGGCGGTAGCCACCATGCGGCGATGATCGAGGGCCATCGGCACCCCGAGGTGAATGCCGTCGGGGTCCTCGCCGAAGTCACGCTCGCGTTCTTTCACCAATCCCGTCTCGTAGAGCAACTCGTACCGTTCCAGCACGAGGGCCGGGTCCCGGGGAAGGCCCCCGATCCCAAACGTGACGCCGGCCCTTTCGTTCAAGGCCTCGGCGCCTCCCGCCCACGCCTGCAGAATGGGGGAGATGGTGCCGTCCACCATCTCGGGGGTGGTGCGGCGGTAGTCCTCCCACGGAAACAACGAGTAGCAATCCACCCACGAGAATCCGTCCGTCGGGCGCGTGAGAGCAAGGTACGCGATGGCGATGATCCGCTCCTCCCGGTCCCGGGTCCGATCTCCGAACGTGTACAACTGCTCGACGTAGCCGACGTCGATTCCGACTTGTTCTTTGATGATGCGTCGCATGCCGAGCTCGAGCGTGCGATCGTGGTCGGGGTCGAGCGGGCCGAACGGCAGCACCGGCGGTTTCGCGTCCCCCGTGGTCGAGCCAGGGACTGTCAGAACCCTCGGCGAGTCATCCAGAACGGTCATGATCACCGCGTTGAGACGGACGGAGATAGGGCGGGCCACGGCCTGCATTATCGCTGTCAGGCCGGAGTCATGCCCATTCGTCGCTCGAGGATCTCGGCCTTGCGAAGGACGCGCTCAGGCAGGTTCATGATCTTGTCCTGCATCTCGGCCGCGGCGCCCGTGAGACCGGTGATGGACCCCACATCCCAATCACGCAACAGCGGCTTGAGCACGCGATCGTGGTGGATCCTGAGGTTGTAGACCCCGGCCCTGGCCATCTCGACGGCGCGTCGCATGAAGTTGGGCATCCCCACTCCGGGCATCACGAAATCGTTGAGCTGCTGATAGATGTACGGCAGGACCAGCGAAGGCTCTTCCTCCAGCATGGCGGCGATCACCCCGCGGTAAAACATGAAGTGGTGGTTTTCATCGGTGGCGATGCGGCCCATGAGCTCGTAGGCGACGGGGTCGTCGGTGAGCTTGCCGGCATTGCGGTGGCTGACTCGGGTAGCCAGTTCCTGGGCCGAGGTGTAGGCGAACACGGCGGTGGGGTTGGGCGCGCCGGTATTGAAGCCGGTCTTCATGGTTGCCAGGCGATCATCTTCCAGCTCGACGGGATCGCAGTTGCGAGTTGTCAGCAGGTAACTGCGGATGGCGATGGAATGCTGGCCTTCCTCGGCCGTCCACTGGTTGGTCCACTCCTGGAAGATACCGGATGCGTGGCGGAGATGGCTCTCGATCTCGGCGTGGTAATAGGGCAGGTTGTCTTCGGTCAGGAGGTTGAGCACCAGCGACGTGCGGGCAACCGGCGAGATGGTGCACTGCGACTCATCCCATGGCTCATCCCGGAAGCTCCGCCCCTTCTCCCAGGGCACGATTTCGTGCGCATACCAGTGTTCCCGCCGCTCGTTGTGGTCCGCCATGAGTCGCTCGACCGCCGGCTCGACAGCCTGGAGGAGGTCGTAATGCGCCTCGTTGTTCGGTCCGTCGACAGCTGCGTCATGTACAGCGGTGTTGCCTACAGCGTTGTCGTCTGCCACGTAATCCCGTTCTCCCGG
>JBFIPU010000008.1:0-53420 GCA_041609995.1 Acidimicrobiia bacterium | reverse complement strand
GGCACCGGAGACGGTTCCGTCGCTCACATCGACCCAGGCTGCCACCCCGGCGACGGCATAGTCAGAATGTCCTCCACGCCGGCCAAGCTTGTCGTACGACGAAGCAGCCCCATTCGAGGACTTCGGTACGCGCATTTCGACGAGGATCTCGTCGTCGGCCAGCGCCGAGGTCAGGGCGTCGACGAAGAATTCGTCCGCCGGAATCTGCCGTTCGCCCGATGACGACCGGGCCACCATCGTGGCGCCGAGCGCGATTGCAGCCGCCGGCTGGTCGGCGGCGACATCGGCGTGGGCCATGGCTCCACACGTCGTTCCTCTATTGCGCACCTGCTGGTCCCCGGTCCACGATGCTGCCAGGCCGAGGGCCCGTGCGTGCTCCCGAATCAGGGGGTCGGTCGCCGTCTGGTGATGGCGGACCAGGGCTCCAATGGAAATGTGATCGCCGCTGTCGGAGATATCGCCCAGGCCTTCAATGCGCCCGATATCGATGATCGTGTCCGGGCTGAACAGCCGCAGCTTCATCATCGGCAGCAGGCTCTGGCCTCCACTCATGACCTTGGCGCCGGGGTTGGAGGCCAGCGCCGAAAGCGCTTCCTCGAGTGACGAAGGTGCCAGGTATTCGAACTGTCGTGGAAACATCTCTACGCTCCATTCCCGTGGATGGCCTGCCACACCCGTTTGGGCCGTAGCGGCATGTCGATGTGGGTCACACCCAGGTGCGCAACGGCGTCGACCACGGCATTGACGATTGTCTGCGCCGATCCGATGGTCCCTGCCTCACCAATCCCCTTCACCCCCATGGGGTTCACGTCGGTGGGCGTCGTGGTCCGATCGAGCGTGAACGAGGGTAGGTCACCGGCGGTGGGTATCGGGTAGTCCAACAGCGACCCGGTGAGCAGGTTGCCGTCTTCGTCGAAAATGGCGTGCTCGAACAGCGCCTGGCTGATGCCCTGGGCCAGACCGCCGTGGATCTGGCCGTCGACGATCATCGGGTTGATGACGTTGCCGCAGTCGTCCATGGCGTAGTACTCCAGCAGCCTGACATCACCGGTGGTGTCATCGACCTCGACCACCGCCAGGTGCGAGCCGAACGGCCAGGTGGCGTTGGCAGGGGAGAAGACCGCGCTGGCCTCCATGCCACCTTCGACGCCCTCCGGAAGCCGGTGCGGTTGGTACGAGACCTCCGCGATCTCGGCCCACGACACCTTGCTGTCGGGCGAGCCGGCAACATGGGCTCCGCCGTCGGCGAATTCGATGTCGTCGGGGGAGGCCTCGAGCATGTGGGCTGCCACGAGGGCTGCCTTCTGCCGGACCCGTTCCGCCGCGTCCGAAGTGGCCGAACCGTCGACTGCCAGCGATCGGGAGCCGAACGTCCCGATGCCCATGGGGGAGTCACGGGTATCGCCGTGGCGTACCTGGATGTCCTCAACCGGGATGGCGAGCGCATCGCTCACGATCTGAGCCCAGGTGGTCTCGTGACCCTGGCCGGACGGCCCGGTTCCGATCATGACCGTGGCCGTCCCGTCGGGATTGACCCGGACGAGGCCGGAGCCGTTGAAGGCGGCCGGTAGTCCGTAGGCGGCCCAGGAGAAGCCACCATCGGCGAGTGCCGAGGGGCCGAATCCGCACACCTCGACGTACGTCGACAAGCCGATGCCGATGTTACGTCCCTCGGCCCGGGCCTCTTCCTGCCGGCGGCGCAAACCGGCATAGTCGGAGACCTCGAGCAGCCGATCGAGGTTCTCGCCGTAGTTGCCCGAATCCATCAGCATGCCCGCCGAGGTGGTCGCAGGGAACTCCTGGAAGAAGTTCTTTTTGCGCACTTCGGCCGGATCCATCCCGATCTCCCGGGCGTAGGCGTCAATCGCGCGCTCGAGATAGTAAATGGCCTCGGGGCGGCCGGCTCCCCGGTAGGCATCCGTGGTCGGTGCATTGGTCACCACACATCCGACCCGCCAGTGGATGGGGATGTCGTACTGGCCAGGTGCGACGTATTGGCCGAGCAGGGGGATCGCCACCGTGAAGTTCTGGGTGTAGGCCCCCATGTCGGCCAGCGCATCCAGCTCGTATGCGAGTATCTTGCCGTCGGGGGTACCGGTGATGGTGGCGGTGCCCACCCAGCCCCGGCCGTGAATGGTGGCGACCGATGCCTCCCGCCGGGTTTCGGTCCACTTCACCGGAACACCGAGCTGGCGGGAAGCGAACGTGACGAGGGCTTCCTCGCTGTAGTAGTTGAGCTTGGCACCGAATCCGCCGCCGACCTCGGGCGCGATCACCCGAACGCTGTTGGAGGCCAGCCCAAAGGTCTTGCCGATGGCCCCCGCCACCGCGTGGGGGATCTGAGACGAGGAGTACAACGTCACCGTCCCATAGCCCGAGTTGAAGTCGGCCACCGCCGACCTCGGTTCGATCGCAGTCGGGATAAGGCGCTGGTTCGTCATCCGGAGCTTGACCTCGACCGCCCCCTCCGTCGCCTTTGCCTCGGCCAGGGCGTCGGCGTCCCCTACCTCCCACACATGAATGGTGTTGGACTCGTTGGCGTCATTGGCGATCACCCGGTCCGATGCCGCGTCCTCGAGGTCGACCACCGCCTCGAGTGGGTCGTAGTCGATGTCCACGGCTTCGGCGGCATCCTGGGCGATGTAGCGGTCGGTGGCCACCACCATCGCCACCGCTTCACCCACGTGGTTGGCAGTGCCGTCTGCCAGCAAGGGACGAAGCGCCCCGATCGCCACCTGGGCGAGGAGCGGGCCGAGATCGCGAACGTCGTCGGCCGTATAAACGGCGTGAACGCCATCCATCGCCAGCGCCTCGGAGGTGTCGATGGTGTTGATGCGCGCTTTGCCGAAGGGGCTGCGGACGAACGCGGCGTGCAGCATTCCAGGCATCTTCATGTCGTCGGTGTAGAGACCCTTGCCCTGGATCAGAGCCGGATCCTCCTTGCGCCTGATGGCCTTTCCGATCACGTTGGCAACCATCACGCGTCCTTCCACTCTGGTGCGGGAGGCTCTTCACCCCGCATGGTGGCGGCGGCATATTCGATCGAACGGACGATGTTGTGATACCCGGTGCAACGGCATAGGTTGCCCTCGATACCATGCCGGATCTCGTCTTCGGATGGGTTGTTGTTCTCATCCAGCAAACCGACGGCCGACATGATCATGCCGGGAGTGCAGAAGCCGCACTGCAGTCCGTGCCGTTCCCAAAAACCTTCCTGAACCGGGTGCAGCTCGCCGTTGGCCAAACCTTCGATGGTGGTGACGTCCGCGTCCTCTGCCTGAACTGCCAGCATCGTGCACGACTTCATGGCCTTGCCGTCGACGAGCACCGTACATGCGCCGCAATATGAGGTTTCGCACCCAACATGGGTGCCAGTCAGGTTGAGGTGGTCGCGGAGATAGTGCACCAGCAGGGTTCGGGCCTCGACGTCTGCAGATCGCTTCTGACCGTTGACGGTCATGGATACCTGCATGAGTCCTCCCTCGTGGATCCTCTCCTTCGGGCGACGCTAGCGCCTCCGCCGCTCTTTTGCTGACGGCCGAAGGGTCATTGACCCCGTCACGGCGACTCCGCCCCGGGCTTGTTCTCCACCCCTTCTACAGTGAGACCGATGTTTGATCGGTTCCGTCGAAGACGAGAAGCTTCGCCTGAAAACGAAGTCGTGTTCGGTTCGCCCTATCAGATCCTGTGGGCGATTCTCGCCGGTGGGTCGGGCGGAAGCATCGGGGGCGATCCGGCGGTGCGCCTGGTGGCCGGAGTGCCGATGGTCGAGTGGGTGGCCGGTGCCATGCGTAACGCCGGCGGCGACCCGATCATCATCGGCCGGTCCAGTTCGTTGTCCGGGATCGCCGCCATCCCGGAGCTGACCCCTGCCTGTTCGGGACCGCTGGTGAGCCTGATCACGGCCATGGATGCGGCCCAGCACGCGGCGAGGGTGGGAGAGGGGCCGGCGGTGGCGTTGGTGGCCGCCGTGGATTTCCCGCTCATCAAACCCCGCACGCTCCGATTCCTGGCGGCCATGGCGGACGAGAATCGGGCCGTGCTGCCGGTCTTCGACGGTGAGCTGGTCCCGATGCTCGGTCTCTATCCAGCCTCGCTTCTCCCCGGTGCTCTGTTCGCATGCAAGAAAGGCGGCACGGTCGAATCATGGCTGGGCCAGGCGCCCGTACGTGAGGTGCACGAGAACGAATGGCGGAGGTGGGGAGAGGATGGTTCGTCCTTCTTCGCCGTTCGGACCGCCGCCGACCTCGAAGAGGCCGAGCGGCGAATCTGAGCCGGACTGGTCCGCCCGGCTCGGCATCCAGGCTCAGGGGATGAGGCGGAGCATGGATACCGCGTTCCGCTCGACCGACGACCGATCCCACCACATCGGGTAGTAGTCGCCCGCCGCCCAAGGCTCCATCAGGTCGTCATAGTGAGGGTGGTAGGCGTGGCCAGATTGACCGGTGGTGTGCATGGAGATCGCCGAGTCGAGGTCGCCCATGTCGATCACCATCCGCATGGACGGGACCCAGGTGACCGAGAAGTCGGCGGATGCATCCCAGGCCGTGGCGTTCACCAGATCGCCACCCCCACCAGTGGGTTGCGGACCGCGATTGAACAGCATCTCGATCGGGGCGATACCCGACTGGCCGAGCGTTTGATTCGCAAACGTGGCGCCATGCAGGGCGCCCCAGGACCAACGGTCGGGGTCGTCGCCCAGCCGATCGACGAGATCGTCAACCCCCTGGCGGAATGCGTTCAACAAGATGGTTTCACGGGTCTCTCTGACGTCGGTCTCCTCGTTGTCCCACAACCAGTGATCGGGTTGGTTGAGAATGGTCTCTGTCACCTGCTGCCAGCGGCCCCCTCCGGTGGGAGCCTGATCCTCCGGTAGATCGTCGGCGTACGCCTCGGCGAGGAACGCTCGCCAGAAAGCCGCAAAGGCGGCGGCCCCGGGTGATTCGGCGTCGTTCTGATGGTCCCACGCCAGCAACGTTCGTAGCGCGCGCGCTTCCACCTCGGAGCGAGGCTCGATTTCAGCCAGGTAGGGAATCAAGGCTGCCCCGGCCTGGTTGTGGCTGTCGAACTGGATGGCCGCCATCTCGTCCGGCGTCACCGGGGCCATCTGGTTCAGCAGATCGTCGATCCGGTTGGCGCGATACCCGGAGTTCCAATCGGTGGTGAGCAGGTGGCGAAACGACCCGTCGGTCACGGCATTGTTGGCTGTCACGATGTAGCCCTCGGGCGGGTTCAGCACATACGGCATCTCCTCGAACGGGACATAGCCGATCCACTCGAATTCGCCGGTCCATCCCGGCACCGGGCTTCGGCCGTTCCCCCCGGCCCGGATCGGCACCAAACCCGGCGCCTGATAGCCGATGTTGCCGGCGCTGTCGGCGTACACGACGTTCTGGGAGGGTACGTCGAAACTCCGGAGAGCTTGCCGGAATTCGTCGAAGTTCGATGCGAGGTTCAGACCGCGAATCGTCTCCGTCAGGCCGTCCGTTTCCTCGAGCGCGGTCCACCGGAGAGCCACGGCGAACTCCCCCGGCAGATCGAGGCCCGACTTGGTTTCGAACTCGCCCACTGGGCCATACACATCGCTGATGATCGGACCGTGGTGAGTGGAGCGGACGATCAACTCCTCGGAGCCGGAGGGGGTCTCGATCACCTCGGTGCGCACGACCATATCCCGCCACTCGCCCTCGAATTCGTACTGATCGGGATTGGTGGGATTGATCTTCTCGATGAACAGGTCGGCCACGTCCGGCCCCAGATTCGTGAACCCCCAGGCGATGTCGTCATTGTGGCCGATGATGACCCCCGGCACACCGGCGAACGAGAAGCCCCCCACCGAGTAGGGACAGGTCGCGGTTTTGGGCGTGCAGTGGAGCGATACCTGGTACCAGATGGACGGCATCTGTATCCCGAGGTGAGGGTCGTTCGCCAGGAGTGCGGTCCCGGTGGAAGACATGGTCGGCCCCACCACCCAACTGTTGGAACCAATGCTCGAGTCACCGCCGGGTGCCAGGGCATCGATGTGCGAGAAGTTTCTCTCGACGGCCGTCAGCAACCCCACGAGCCCCGAGATGGGTGCCGGATCGATCGTTTCTCCTGGCACATGGGCACGATTGGCCCCGACGATCAGAGGATGATCGGGCGGATACGGGGGGTAGAGGGCTCCGAGCTCGTCGGCCGTCATCTCCGAGAGGGCCAACGCCCGATCGATTTCGTCCACCAAGTTGGTCCGCAGTTCCCACGACATCACTTTGCCCCAAACCAGCGTGTCTGCCGGCTTCCATGGCTCGATGTCGTAGCCCGGGTTGGTGGCGGCCAGGACGGTGTACTCCAGGCCCAACTCGCCTTCAGACCGGTCGCCGATGTAGGCGTTCACTCCCTCGGCGTAGGCGTCGAGCAGGAGCTGTGCCTCTGGCGAGGAGGCGGCGTACTGGCGCTCGGCCAGCTCGTACCACCCCATGGTGCGGAGGAACGCATCGGCCTCGACCTGGGTCGCTCCGAACATCTCGGACAGCCGGCCTGATCCGATGTGGCGCCAGGCATCCATCTGCCAAAAACGATCCTGCGCGTGGACAAATCCTTGTGCCATGAAGAGATCATGGGACGTGCTCGCGTAGATATGAGGGACGCCCGCCGCATCCCTGATGATGTCGACCGGGGCGTCGAGCCCCGGCACCGGCAGCGTGCCATCGACCTGGGGGAAGGCCCGGCGGCTGGACCAAAAGATGAAGAGCGACCCGATGACGGCCGCGGACAGGACGAGACCCGCGCCCCATTTTCCCATCCACCGAAGCCGCCGCGTCCAGTTCACGACCCGGCAGGCTAGTTGCCGACGCTGAGGGCGAACCCGTACTGGGCTGCGAAGTAGAGGGGCAGGCCCCAGGCTTTGTTGATGAATCCGGGGGCGACGAACGTGTTCCGGGCGACGGCGATATCGGACAGTGCGAAGGCGGCGGCGGGGATCCAGATGTCGGGACGGCCGGTGCCGGCGGCGACGGCGACCATGGCTCCGATGATCAGGACGTAGCCGATGACGGCCACTCGCATCCGCCCCGAGAGGTGCAGGAGCAGCCAGCGCAGCACCACCGCCCCGACCACCATCATGACTACGGCCGCCCCGATGGTGGGACCAAAACCCGGGTCCTGGTCTGCAAAAGCAGCGATGTAGGCGGCATGGGCGAGAGCGAACGCGGTGAGGCCGGTCAGGAACCAGTTGTCCCCGTCGAACGCCAGTGCCAGGTCACCGATCCACGACAAGCACAGGGCCAACAACACCCACGACCCGTAGGTGGTCATCAATGGGTCGGATCGCATGGCGAGCAACACGAAGCCGGTGGACAGGATCATCTTCGGCAGGATCGACCAGCGAGATCCGGTCCGCTCGACGGCCAACAACACCGCCAGGACGGCGAACCAGGCCACGTCCAGCGGGGCGATCGTCATCGTGGTCAGGCCCTCACGGGTCGAGTTGCCGGGCGAACTCTGCGCATCGTTCCGCCTCGCCGGTCTCGCCGATCCTCTCCGCGGCCCGTCCGAGCCCGCGAAGGGACGCGAGAAAACCTCGGTTCTCCGGATGGATGGCCCGCACATAGCCGCTGCCCCGCCACCCGGCTCCGCGCAGCTGATCGAGTCCCCGGTGATACCCCACGCGGTAGTACGCATACGCTTCGACCGGGTCCGGGGTGGCTGCGCCCAGCTCGGCCCACGCCTCACAGAACGTGGGCCAGGTCGCTGCGACCGCCGAAATCGCCCGCCTTCTCGATGCGTCATCCGCCTGCGCCAGAGCGTCCGCCAGCGACCGCCGGGCCTCATCCGGCATCTGCGGCAGGACGGTTTCGGGTGGACCGGTGGCGGAGAAAGAAACGGGTTCATCCACAAGTTCGAGACTACCGCGTGCGCATTTTCACAATCTCAATACATTGATGTGAAGGGAGCTGAGGAGCGAGATGGAATACCGATTCAACGAGCAGGCGACGGCCGTTCTCGGCCGCGCCGAACGGGCAGCCCGGATCAACGACCATGCTGTCATCGCTCCCGACCACCTCCTGATCGGAATACTGCTCGAACCTGCCTGCACCGCTCGCCGGGTCCTCAACCTGGCCGGCGTCGATGCGGCGGAACTCGGGTACGGGGTATTTGGAGATGTCCCGAATCGAACGGCCGACGGCCCGGAAAGGCCGGTCTGGAGCAAGAACACGCGCAAAGTGATGCGACGGGCGTTTTTCGAAGCGTTCTCGATGGACAAGCGCCTGATCGGTACGGAACACCTGTTGTTGGGGATCGTGAGCTTCAAAGACGAGCGGTCGGCCGGGGCGTTGTCCCGCAACGGCCTCACGCAGAACCAGGCCGAGGAATACGTGCGGGCGCTGGCCGGTGATCCGCTGGTCGTGGCTCAGCAAGAGCTCACCACCGCCCCTGCTGTCGAGGCCGTGCGCCGGGCCGTGGAGCGGGCGGTGGTGTCGCGTGCCGAGGTGCTCGAGGATGAGCACCTGCTGTGGGCATTGGGGCAGATGCAGGCCAGCAATGCTGCCGCCGTGCTCAGCCGATGCGAGCTCGACAGTTCCCAGCGGCCGATGGCGCTCGTGTCTCCCGTGCGGGGACCGGTGCCGGATGCCCGCCGGATGATCGAGGTGATCCGCCGGGCGGAGTTCTGGTCACAGCGCCTCGAACATCGACACGTGGGCTCTGAGCACCTGCTGCTGGCGGTGATCGCCAACCGAACCACCTCGGCCCGGAGGCTGCAGCGGTTGCTCGGTGTTTCGCCCGGGGAGCTGGAAACGATGGTCCGGGCCGCCGTGGCTGAAGCCGGACCTGAAGCCCGCTTCCGCCGGCCGGAGGTCGACGTGGCCTTGGCCGGCCAGTGGTTCAGCCGCTACTCGGGTGACATGATTCCTTCCTGAACCCACCGAGTTGGTCGGCGCGGTTGCCGAAAAAAAGGCCTCGTCATGGGCGGGGCCTTTTTGATATGGTGGAGCACGCAGGGGAGAGGTCGCAACGATTGGTCCGGATCCGGCATCTCGGCGCCGGCAGAAAAGTTCGGCGAAATGTCACGGATTTGGTCCGTCCTGTGCCACAATCCCTGCCGGCACGCGCGGCGTCGGATGGTGCGCCACCCGACGTGCGGGCCACCGGCCACCGGCCAGCAGGCAACAGGCCAGCAGGGAACAGGCCAGCAGGCAACCGGCCAGCAGGCAACCGGCCAGCAGGCAACAGGCCAGCAGGCCACCGGCAATCAACAAGGCAGGCAGCAAGAGTCAGGGCGACACACAGAACCTGAGACCGGTCCGGGCGGATCCTCCTCCGGCCATCGGTATCCGGGTCTGGCGTCGCGGGAGTACTACGAGCGAGGTTCGGTGGTAGACATCGATCGACCCTGTTTGGGAAAAATTTCACAAGAAAGTACGGCGGGACCGTGAAATCTTCGCGTATGATTTGTGAAACATCTCACAAGGATTATCCGCGTAGGAATCATCCAGTCGAGGATCATCCACCGGACCGGGATACCCGGGCGAGCGTTTCACGCGATTGGCCGGCTCCTTCCGATGGTCTGGCTGTGGGAGCGATAGATTGTCCTCCCTCCTCCCTCCCTGAGAAGGCGGCCGCCGGTGTCACACCGCCCGGCGGTTTCGCTGCTCAAGGGTCGACCTCACCGCTCCTGCACCCGACCATCGGCCGACACATCTTCCCAACCCGCACATATGAACCTCTCGCCAGCTGGAGGGATACGAAATGGCAGTAACCGTCACCGGACGCGATACGTCTGAGCTCGATGCAATCAACGTCTACATGTCAGACGTTGGCAGGTACGCCCTGCTGACCGCCGAAGACGAAGTTCGGTTGGCGCAAACCATCGAGGCGGGGCGCGAGGCAGAGGAGAAGCTGCTGGACGGTGAGGGCCTCTCACCGGCAGAGCGCCGGGTTCTCATGCGCCAGGTTCGAGCCGGCGAGCGTGCCAAGGACGACTTCTGCAACTCCAACCTGCGTCTCGTCATCAACCAGGCTCGGCGATACCTCAACACGCCGGGGATCGACTTCGTGGATTTGATTCAGGAAGGCAACCTCGGCCTGATCCGGGCCGTCGAAAAGTTCGACTGGCGGAAGGGATTCAAGTTCTCCACGTATGCGACGTGGTGGATCCGCCAGGCCTTGTCGAAGGCAATCGCCGAGAAATCGCGAACCGTTCGCATACCGCTCCATCTGCACGAGAAGCTGTCGACGGTTCGCTCGACCGCCAGCAGATTGAATGCCGAACTGGGTCGGATACCGACTCCTGAGGAGATATCGTCGGAGTCGGGCATCGACCTCAAAGATGTGATCGATTCGCTGGCGGTCACCGATGCGGTTTCGCTGGATCGGCCCATCGGAGAGGACGGGGCGGTCCTCGGCGACTTCGTCGAGGATGCGGAAGGCTCGGATCCGGTGGTCGAGGCGGTCCAGTCGGTCGTGGGAGACGAGCTGCGGACGGCGATCCTGCGTCTCCCGGAGCGCCTCCAGCGGATCCTGCTGCTTCGCTACGGGTTCGCGGATGGCGTTGCCCGCACCCACGATGAGATCGGCCAGGAGTTCGGCCTCACCCGTGAGCGAATCCGTCAACTCGAGAAGATCGCATTGTGCCGGATGCGTCACCCGACCTTCGGCATGACTTCCTTCGACGAATAGACGAATAGGACGAATAGATCGCACCCGGTTCCGGGGGCGTCACACCAGTCAAGTGGCGCTGCGGTAATGTCGAGATAACTCTATGCGGAAACTGATGGTGGGGACGTCTGGGATATTGGTGCTTGTCATGGCAATCTCGATTGCCGCGTGCAATACCGCCCAGCCCGATCCGCTGGCAATTCCAGATGCCGGTACGTCGGCTCCGACCGTTACCGAGGCGGAAGTGTCCGACGGCGCGCCCGACGACCCCGAGACGACCTTTGGCTCGCCGGAGCCGGTACCTGAGACCGAAACACCCGAGCCGCCGGTGGTCCCCATCGAATCTCCGCCGCCAGGTAGTTTCGTCGTGCTGGCCGAAGAAGTACAGCCGCTCGTCGACAACGTGATTCCGACACTGGACCGCCCGTCGGGCCCGGCCTTTGCCGACGGAGCGGGGGGTCTCGTCTTCCAGCCCCCGTGGGGAGTGGACGACGCCATCTTTTATCTCGGACCCGACGGAGGTGAACCGGAGCCTCTGCTCGATGTCGCCGATGGCCGCCTGTTGACGCTGTGGGGAGCCACGAATGAGGAAGGCACCCCCCGGCTGCTGGCCGTCGTCGTCGACGGCGACGGTACCGCTGACGAGCAGGAAACGTTGTTGTGGTGGGACCGCCTCGACAAGGTGACTTGGATCGGACAGGTGGGCGACGCTTCCACCCAGGTCCTCTCCGTCGATCACGGCACCAATCGATTCGTGATCGATCGGGCCTCGCCCGAGGGGTCGTCGTTCGTGTTCCTCGACGGTACGGGCAACGAAGTCGATCTGACAAGCAACCCGAAGCCGTTGTGCCGCGGCAGCAGTCAGTGCCGCCGGCTCCCCTCATTGGCGCCGGATGGATCCAACCTCGCCTACTTCGACCCCGCCATCCGGAAGGTTGTTGTGATCGAGTTGGATTCCGGTAGCGAAGTCTTGGCGATCGAGGTGCCCTCCACGTCGGAGATCACGTCCCTGGATCTCTCTTCCGACCACCTGATCATCAATCACGAGGTCGCCGGAGACGCCCAAGCAGCTTTCTCGGCGGCGTTGGACGGTGAGCCTGCTCTCCGGCAGCTCTCGGTTCCCGGAAACGCCTATCTGGGGGTTATGGGAACTCGCTAAGCGCTAGCGTTGCCGTGTGCAGTCGCCTCTGATCGAGATCCAGCGGATTGACGATGATGTCTGGTGGGCCCAGCTGACGTCCACAGACAGGGGCGGTCGGTATGCCACCAACCACCGGGTCAGGGTCACACCTGATGACATGCGGCGACATGGCGTCGGGCCCGACTCCCTGATCGAAGCGACGCTGCGGTTTCTGCTCGAACATCTTCCCCAGCAGCACATTCATCGTGAATTCGACCTCGGCGCCATGGCGTTCTACTTTCCCGGTTTTGAGCAAGGCGTGACGGACCTGCTGGCGGCGGAGAGCCATTGAGCACCGAGGCGCTGGCGGCTCGCGTGCGCCAATGGATCGAGGGGGACCCGGACCCGGTGACCCGTGACGAGTTGTCGACGCTGCTGGAATCGCGGGCGTGGGAAGCCCTCGAGGATCGATTCGAAAGCGATCTCACCTTCGGCACAGCCGGTCTGCGAGGGATCGACGGTGGCGGACCCAACCGAATGAACGTGGCCGTGGTCATGCGAGCGTCCTACGGGCTTGCTCAAGTGCTGCAGCAATCAGGCCTGGACGGCCCGGTGGTGGTGGGGAGGGATGCCCGGGAACGAAGCCTTGAGTATTTCGAGGCGACCATCGAGGTGCTGTCGGCAGCGGGATTCGATGTGCGTTACTTCTCCGACCCGATTCCGACCCCGCTGGTGGCCTTTGCCTCGCTCGACCTTGGCGCCATCGCTGCGGTCGTGATCACCGCCAGCCACAACCCTCCGGAGTACAACGGGTACAAGGTGTACAACGAGCACGGCTCGCAGATCGTGCCGCCTCTCGACAGCCACATTGCCCGGGCGATCGAACTCGCCCCTCCTGCGACCATGATTCCCCGCTCCGCCGATTTGGGTTTCCCGGTCGGCCCGGAGATGGTGGATCGGTATTTGCAGGCGGTAGTGGTTCCGGCGACCAATCGTCAATCCATCGCTTATACCGCGCTCCACGGAGTCGGGGGCGCGATGGCCCGCAAGGTCTTGACCGCATCAGGTCACGAGCTGCACGTCGCCGACGATCAGTTCGAGCCGGATCCCGAATTCCCGAGTGTTCGGTTCCCCAATCCCGAGGAGCCCGGCGCGATGGACCAGGTCATGGAGCTGGGGAAAGCTCGCAGCACCGACCTGGTGTTCGCCAATGATCCGGATGCCGATCGGCTGGCGGTCGGTACGCCCGGCCGCGGCTTGCTCACGGGCAACCAGTTGGGGGTTCTGCTCGTCGACGGCGTGCTGACGCGATGGGCAACATCCGAACGGCCGATCGTTGCTTCTACGGTGGTCTCTACCCCCATGGCCCGGCTCGTGGCCGAGGCACGGGGCGCCCACTTCGAGGAAACTCTGACAGGCTTCAAATGGATCTGGTTCGCCGTTCTACGGCTCGAGGACGACGGCGCCGGCCGCTTCGCAGTCGGTTTCGAGGAAGCGCTCGGGTATTCGGTGACAGGTGTGGTTCGTGACAAGGACGGGCTGGCCACCGCCTCGCTGGTTGCCGCCATCTCCGGTGAGTTGGGGCGAAGCGGCCGCACGCTATGGGACCGGCTCGACGAGCTCAATGGCGAGTTCGGGACGTGGAGATCTACGCAGCGGTCCATCGTGCGGACGGGACTGGACGGTCAGGCTCAGCTCGACAGGGCGGTCGCCACCCTCGCCAGCGGCCCGCCCGCCGAGCTCGCCGGCCGGGCGGTGACCGAGGTCCTCGACTATCGATCGGGGCAAGAACACCGGCCGCCATGGCTGCCAAACACCAACATGGTGGCTTTGCGGATGGACGACGGACGGGTGGTGGTCCGCCCCTCCGGGACCGAGCCCAAGCTCAAGATCTACGTGGACCTCGCCTCGGATACCGAGGGCGACCTTGCCGCCATGGCGGATGCCGCAGTGGCCTCGCTGGAGATCTGACAGTGTTCGTCAACCTGTTCGATCAGGAGCCTGCCGCCGTCGACCACCTGTCCAGCGCTGCGCATGACTACCACCGCTCAGGGGCGATGGACGAGATCACGCTGCGGGAGAACGATCGATGCCCTCGGACCCGTCGCGGAAGGGGTGGCGACGCTGTCGACCTGATCCTGCTCGGCGTTGTACGACGAGGGACAGGCGAGCGGAAGCGGTGCCCGGAATTCTGCGGAGGGAATTGGAGCTCGCCATGATTCTCGCCGGCTGGCGCAATGTGCGCGAGATCACGTCGTACTTGCTCCACCCCTGGGCGCCCCGGCACCGGAAACGGGGATCGGCTCAGTCTGGAGCGTCTCCCTGATCGTGGTCGTGCCCCTCGTGGCTGTCGTGTTCTTCGATTTTGCGGCGCACCTCGTCCATGTCCAGTGCGTTGACCTGTGAGATCAAATCGTTGAGCATGGCAGGGGGGAGAGCGCCTGCTTCGTTGTAGAGCAGCACCTGGTCCCGAAAGACCATCAGCGTCGGGATCGACCGGATGTTGAACTCCTGGGCCAGCCGCTGTTGGTCTTCCGTGTCGACCTTGGCGAACACGATGTCGCTGTGCTCCTCGGAGGCGTTCTCGAAGGTCGGCGCAAAGCTGCGGCAGGGCCCGCACCAGTCGGCCCAGAAGTCGATGATCACGGTGTCGTTCTCCGTGATCAACGATTCGATGTTGTCAGATGTTGCTGTGACTGTCGCCATGTTGTTTCGCACCTCTCGTCGAGCCATCATCCCAACCGTGCGGCGCCACCGAATATTCCATGTGCCACCTTTGTTGGAGTAGGTGAGAGTGAGTTGCTTAGGTAGTGGGGACGAACTTCACAGCCGATTCTCAGAAACTTCCCCGGTTTTCTTCGTAAAACGCTCGTACCTTGGGTTCATTGCCCGCATGATGATGGGGACACGATGACAATCGACAACGAGAGACCCTCCGACCCGGACCAGGATCGACCGGCCCGGGGACAGACCTGGCGTGACCTTCCTCCTGCGCCCCCGCGAGGCCCGATGCCGAGGCCGTTGCGTCGATTCATGCCGCGCCGCGGTGAGCCCAGGACCGATGAGCCGACCGGGCGTGCGCCGCTGACCAAAGGGGAGTGGGCGCTCATCGTCGCCGTGTTCGTCGTCACCCTCGTGGCGGGCGTGTTGCTGTTTGGTCCGGGCGACCCGAATCCCCCCACCGCCCAGGCACCCACGACTACCGAGGCCCCGACGTTGCTCGAGTCACCACCTCCGGCGCCGCCACAGGAACAGCCGACGGATCCGGCTCCGACCGATGAACCGGCTCTACCGCCGCAAGAGGACGAGGTGACAACGCCCACCCTTCCCGAATCCGACGAGCCGATCGCCGAGGTCGCCGAGGCCGTGCTGCCCGCCGTAGTCCAGATCGAGGCCCGGAGGGGAGGACTGGGTTCGGGTTTCATCTATGACTCACGCGGGTTCATTTTCACCAACGCCCATGTCATCGGGAACTCGTCGGTCGTAGCCGTTGTGCTTCAAGACGGGACGAGGCTGCGGGGCGAGGTGGTGGTCAACGAGCCATCAGCCGACGTGGCGGTCGTTCGAGTTCAGGCCGACGGCCTCACTGCCGTTCCCCTGAGCGAAGAAGAACCCCGGGTGGGACAGCTGGCGATCGCCATGGGTAGCCCCTTCGGCCTCGACCAGACCGTCACCGCCGGGATCGTGTCGGCACTGGATCGGGACATCCCGATCGGGGGCGGTGTCCTGGAGAACGCGATTCAGACAGATGCCGCCATCAATAGCGGGAACTCGGGCGGACCACTGGTCAATCGCCAGGGGGAGGTGATCGGCATCAACACCGCCATTTTCACCCCGTCCGGCGGATCCGATGGCGTCGGGTTCGCTATTCCCATCCAGGAGGCGCTACAAATGGCGGCGGCGGGCACCGACGACGCCGAGGTCGGTGGCTCGCTCGAAAGCGCCGCCATCGGCAACGGGATCTAGCGGAGGAGCACCATGATCGAAGACCACCATCTGGCGCTGGAGCGGGCTCTCTTCGAGGTGCGGCGGGTCATCGTCGGCCAACAGCGGGTCGTCGAGCGGATCATCGTCAGTTTGCTGGCCGGCGGCCATTGTCTCCTGGAGGGGGCTCCCGGTCTCGGGAAGACGCTGACGCTCTCCACAGTGGCCAAGGTCTTCGGCGGTTCCTTCGCGCGCATCCAGTTCACCCCTGACCTGATTCCTTCGGATATCACCGGGACCCGCATTTACCGAGCCTCGCAGGAAACCTTCGATGTCGAACTGGGACCCGTGTTTGCCAACTTCGTGCTTGCCGACGAGATCAACCGGGCACCGGCGAAAGTGCAGTCGGCCCTGTTGGAGGTGATGGCCGAACGCCAGGTCACCATCGGCGGAACCACCTACCCGGCTCCCAATCCGTTCTTTGTCCTCGCCACGCAGAATCCGATCGAATCCGAGGGCGTGTACCAGTTGCCGGAGGCACAGCGGGATCGTTTCCTCATGCGGGTGCCGGTGGATTATCCGAGCCCGCCCGAGGAGCGCGAGATCGTCAATCGGATGGAGGTGACCGCACCCACGGTCCAGCCGGTGCTCGACATCTCCGATGTCACCGCCCTCCAGAAGATCGCCTCCGAGGTGGTCGTCGACCCCAAGGTGAAGGACTATGCGGTGCATCTCGTTCTCGCCACCCGCAATCCGGCCCAATATGGACTCTCCGGCCTGGTCCGCTACATCGGCTACGGGGCCAGCCCGCGTGCTTCGATCGGCCTCGTGCGTTCAGCGCGTTCGATGGCATTGTTGCGGGGGCGAACGTACGCAGTGCCACAGGACGTCTACGACGTGGCCTATGACATCTTGAACCACAGGATCCTGCCGTCGTACGAGGCCCTGGCTGAGGGGGTCACTGTTGATGAGATGCTGGTAGAGCTGCTCACGACGATTCCGGCGCCGCAGGTGAGCCCCCTCGAGGCCCGCCTCGTCGATGGGGAGTCGGAGGCGGGTGATGGAGGCTTCTAGCCGCCTCCGCCAGCTCGAGCTCGCCGTCTTGAATCGCCTCGACGGCATCCTGCATGGCGATGTCCAGGGCCTGCTGCCGGGGCACGGCTCCGAGCTCGGCGACGCCCGTCCCTATGCGATCGGCGACGACGTGCGCCGCATGGACTGGAACATGACAGCCCGCACCACCGAACCCCATGTGCGTGACTCGATCGTGGATCGCGAGCTCGAGACGACGCTCGTCGTGGACGCCTCGGGGTCGATGGACTTCGGTACCTCCTCCCACACCAAGCGCGACCTGATGATCGAGGGAGCGGCCGCCATGGGGTTTCTGGCCATGAAAGGGAGCGGTAACCGCATCGGGCTCGTAGTGGGTCGAGGAAGCGATATCGAGTACGTCCCGCACCGGGGCGGCCGTCATCACCTGTATGCGCTGCTCAACAATCTCGAATCCGGACCGACCGGCGTGGGGCCCACTCCTCTCGGCCCCCTGCTCCGGCGCGCCCGGCGCTTGTCCCGCCGCCGTGGCTTTGTCGTCATGATCTCGGATTTCCTCGGTGATCCCGGCTGGGTGCCGGAGCTGAGAGGAATCGCCGGTCACCATGATGTGCTCGCGATCGAGGTGGTCGATCCGCGCGAGCTGGCGCTGCCCGATGTGGGGTTGATCACGGTGGAAGACCCGGAGACCGGTATGCGGCGGCTGGTCGACACCGGACGGCCGGAGATCCGGGACCGCTACCGGCAGGCCGCCGCCCGCCAGCGAGACAAGATCGCGGCCGATATTCGTTCCAGCGGCGCCGACCACTTGCAACTCCACACAGACAAGGACTGGATATCCGACATCGTCCAGCACGTGGTCACCCGTCGCCGCCTGCGCAATGCTCGTCGGGTTTTCAGCCAATGAACTTCTTCGGCATCCAGTTCTTGCAAGCTGACCGGCTGTGGTTGCTGGTGGTGCCGCTGGCCCTGGCGGCCGGTTACGGAGTGCTGTTCTTCCGCCGCTCGAAGTACGCCCTTCGATTCACCAACCTGCAGTTGCTGGGGTCGGTCGCCCCCAACCAGCCGGGCTGGCGCCGCTATGTCCCGGCCCTTTCGTTCGTCCTGGGAATGGTGGTGCTGGTCGGGGCCGTGGCAGTTCCGGCCCTGGAAGTCGAGGTCGAGCGTGACGTCTCGACGGTGATCCTTGCGCTCGACACGTCCATCTCGATGGAAGCCGACGACATCCAACCGAACCGGCTGGAGGTGGCGCAGGTCGCGGCCATCGACTTCGTCGCCAAGGTGCCCCCTGATGTGCGGCTCGGTCTGATCACTTTCGCGGAGACCGCCATTGTCGCGTTGACTCCGACGACGGATCACGAGCGGGTTGCGGCGGCGATCGACCGGGCCACGTTGCGTCCCGGGACGGCCATCGGCGAAGCCCTCTACGCCGCGCTCGACATCGTCGCGGCCGAACGGGACCTGCTCGGCGGTGAGTTGCCGGCGTCCATCGTGATCTTGTCCGATGGTGAGACCACGGTCGGAAGGCCCGATGCCGAACCCGCCCAGCTGGCAGCCGATGCCGGCATCTCCATCTCGACCGTGGCGTTCGGCACCGACCGGGGCGTGATCTTCTTCCAGGGGGAGTTGGTACCGGTGCCTCTCAACGAATCGGCGCTCCGCAACCTGGCCGAGATCGGCGGCGGCCAGTTCTTCGAGGCGGGGTCGGCCGACGAGCTGGCCTCGATCTTCGATACGTTGAGTACCTCGGTCGGGGTCGAGACCGAGCTGGAGGAGATCACCGACCTTTTCGCCGCGGGCGGGTTGGTGTTGCTGGCCGTGGCCGGCGGTCTGTCTCTGCTATGGGGGTCCCGCCTTCCCTGAGTTGTTTGTCGGGTGTCTCTGCTGCGGGCTACGTTTGCGGATGTGACCGACATGCCCCCGGGCAGCCACCCGACCGAATCCCGCGAGGCCGGACCCGGTCGAATCGCAGCCGAGCCAGCAGCGGCTGAATCGGCATCTCCGAAGCCGGCATCTCCCCCCGGTATCGGAGTAACTGTCGACCGCGTGGCCGATGCGATCTCGGCAGACCGGCTCGGCGAGGCCGAACGCCTGCTGGCGGACCTGCGGCGACAGTGGTCGGCTGATCCGGGGTCGTTCTCAGCTGAGGCCGTCGACCATCTGCAGCGCTTGTCGGCGACCGTGTCGACTGTCCGGGGGGCGGCCATCGATCGGGAGCTGGAGACCACGTTCGGCTTCTCCGCCTTTCGGCCGGGCCAGCGAGAGATCATCGAGGCCGTGGTCGCCGGGCGCGACTGCATCGGGATCATGCCGACCGGGGCAGGAAAGTCACTCACATACCAGCTGGCCGCCCGGGTGCGGGGCGGATTGACGCTCGTGATCTCACCGCTCATCGCGCTCATGAAAGACCAGGTGGACGGTATGGACGAGCTGGGAATCAGGGCCACGTACCTCAACTCGAGTCTCGAAACCGCCGAGCGCGACGACCGGGTCCGCCAAATTCGAGCCGGCGAGTACGAGCTCGTCTATGCGGCTCCCGAGGGCCTCGACGCCTCCGTGGGGAGAGCATTGGCCGGACTCGACCTGAGCCTGATCGCTGTCGACGAGGCCCACTGCATCAGCCAGTGGGGCCACGATTTCCGCCCCTCCTACCGCAACCTGACGGGTTTGAAGGAGCGGTTCGGCGTTCCGGTGCTGGCTCTGACGGCCACCGCCACCGAAGCGGTGACCGACGACATCGCCCAGCAGCTGAGCCTCGACGTGCCGCTCCGTTTCCGAGGATCGTTCTACCGGCCAAATCTGCGCATTCACGTGTTCAAGAAGGGCCTGCACGATGGACGCAAGATCCAGGTGCGGAAGTCGATCGGCAAGCTGTGTCGGGAGCGGGCATCAGAGAGCGGGATCGTCTACACCCTCTCCCGGGCGGCGGCCGAGTCGACGGCCGAATACCTGGTGAGCCTGGGCGTCAAGGCCTTGCCGTATCACGCCGGTCTCTCCTCTGACGAGCGCACCCTGGTACAGGACGCGTTCATCGGCGACGAAGTCGACGTGATCTGTGCCACGGTGGCATTTGGAATGGGAATCGACAAACCAGATGTTCGCTATGTGATCCATCGCGACATGCCGAAATCGATCGAGGGCTATTACCAGGAGATCGGACGGGCCGGGCGCGACGGTCTGCCCGCCGACTGCATTCTCTTCTATTCCTGGGCCGACGTCTTGAGCCTGGAGCGGATGACGGCCGGCTCGATGGGCGAAACCCATGCCCGGGATGCGCGGGCGATGTACAACTGGGCCCAACAGCGCCGGTGCCGCCATCGATCGGTGGTTCGCTACTTCGGGGAGCTGATGGACGCCTGTGAGGCGTCGTGTGATGTATGCGCCGGATGGGACTTGCTCGGCGATGAGCCATCGACGGCAAGGGCGGGTGGGGGGACCGCCGGCCCGCCAGGATCATTCGCTCCGGTACCAACGGCGGCTGACAAGGAATCGGAGGTGTTCGGGCAGCTGAAAGAGCTTCGGCGTCGGCTGGCGGACGAACGGGGAGTGCCCGCCTTCGTCGTTTTCAGTGATGCAACGCTGCGGGAGATGGCGGCCCAGATGCCGACCAGCGAGGCCGAGCTGCTCGCCATCAATGGCGTTGGCCCGAAGAAGCTCGACACGTATGGCGACCAGTTTCTGGAAACCATTCGAGGTTGCGCGGGCTGATTCATCCCACCAGACTTGGAGTGGGGTTTCCGCACAGCCAAACGGGATGCCCCCGCGTCAGAAAGATCAAGTACATGCGAAAACTCGTCGCCATCTGCGTGGCCCTCTTGATGATGATGGTCTCCGTTCCCGCCGCGACCGCCGAAGAGCACAACCCGGCCCCCGCCACTCCCGACAGCGTTCTGCTGGTGGAGCCCAACGGATGCTGGCACCTGCCGCTGGAAGGACTTGCTGATTACACGTTCGCCTATGGCAACCCGGGAGACGTGCCGCTGATGGGCGACTGGGACGGCGACGGTCTCGACACGCCCGGGATGTACCGACCGTCCAACGGATTCGTGTATCTGAGTAACACGCTGCCCCCGAACGGGGGTGTGGGAGTGGCGGACCCGGAGCTCACGTTCTTCTTCGGTCTCGCCGGCGACAAGGTGTTCGTGGGCGACTGGGACGGCGACGGCACCGACACATTGGGAATCAGCCGCCAAGGCCGGATCTTCCTGGCGAATGTCAACGCCACCGTCACCGCCGAGCAAGAGTTCTGGTTTGGCGAGCCCGATGACCTGCCGTACGGAGGGGACCCCGACGCCGACGGCACCGACGGAATCATCCTGTACCGCCCATCGACCGGCTTTGTCTACTACATCGATTCGATTCCCGGTCCCGCCACCGAGGTGGCATCCACTTCGGGGGACTACTTCTTCGGCGACCCCAACGATCGGTTCACAGCCGGTGACTGGGACGGCGACGGGGCCGATACCGGAGCGGTGTTTCGATCCAGGACGGCCACCGTCTACAAGACCAATGTCCTGCGCACCGCTGCGGCCGACGGCGTCCTCACGCTGGGTTGGGGTTCGTGGAACTGGGCGCCGGTGGCGGGCCGCGTCGCGGTGTCCTACGGCGCCGCGCCGGAAACAACGTGTGCCGGCGTGTTGTCGCCTCTCACCGGCACCCCGCGGGTCAACCCCGGTCAGCAGGTGGTGATCGCCAAGTTGTCGAACGCAAGCAAAGGCAGACCGCAAGAGGGGATCAACCAGGCGGACGTGGTCATGGAGGTGATCGTCGAGGGCGGCGTAGGGCGTTGGATGGCTTTCTACCAGTCGCAATTGCCGAGCGACGTGGGACCGCTGCGCAGCGTACGGGAGGTCGATCCCAAGCTCATCGAACCCTACGACGCCCGGGTGTTGACCAGTGGCGGACCGGCCCACGTTCGCGATGCGGTGGCCGCCGTGGCCGTGTACGAGGGCGACGGGTCCATCCCCGGCTACTACCGGCAGGGATGGCGTCCCCGGGTGTATGACCTGATGTACGACCTCGACCGTCTGCCGGCGCTTCCCTGGATGGGCACGATCAAACCGGCCTGGTGGTTCGACGACAACACCCCTGTGGCGGGGCAACCGGCCACGTCGGTCACCGTCAACCAGTCGATCGCCAACGTGGCGGGCTGGACCTATGACGCCGGCTCCGGCAGCTATCTTCGCTCGCAGGGGACCAGGGCGCTCAACGACGTCGACGGAGTGCGGATCACGGCCGACACGGTGGTCGTCGTGTATGTCGAGGAGTTCGACACCGGACGGCGGGACTCAGTCGGCTCGGTCGTTCCCGACTACGTGGTCACCGGAACCGGGCAGGCCGTGGTGATTCGGGACGGGCGGGCCTATCCAGGCACGTGGGTGAGGGGAGCGACCGCCGACCATTTCACCCTGCTCGACTGGGCCGGTCAGGAAATCCCGATGAAGCCCGGTCGTACCTGGCTACACGTGACGCCCACCAGCGGCTCGGCGTACTGGTCCTGACGTCGCCTCCTAGCCGGTGATTACCGGAAGGGCTCGCCTGACGCGGCGTGCTCTTGCAACAGGCCGGCCGGGGCGAAGCGGTCCCCGTGCTTGTCGGCCAGGCGTTCCAGTCGGGCAACCACCTCGTCGGCGCCCACCCGGTCAATGGTGTGGAAGGGACCACCGCGAAAGGGCGGATAACCGAGCCCGAACACCGCGCCGATGTCTCCGTCGCGCGCCGAGCGCAGGATCCCTTCCTCCAGGCACCTCACTGCCTCATTGATCATCATCAGCGAGCAGCGCCGCTGGATGGCGTCTCTGGGGATGACGCGCCGGGCATGGGTGTCGATGAGCTCATAGACCGACTCATCGGGTCCAAGCCGCTTGCCGTCGTCGTACCGGTAGAAGCCCCGGCCGTTCTTGCGGCCCTGGCGCCCGTCGTTCGCCACCGCCTCCATCGACGGAGGCGGAGCCATCCTCGAGCCGAACGCCTCCACCATGATCGGGGCGATCTTGGCGCCGACGTCGATCCCCACCTCATCGCTGAGGAGAACCGGCCCGACCGGAAAGCCCCACTCGACCATGGCACGGTCGATGTCTTCGATGGCGACGCCTTCTTCCAGCAGCCACATAGCCTCGGTCGTGTAAGGGGCAACGATGCGGCTCGTGTAGAAACCGGCTCCATCGTTGACCACGATCACGGTCTTGCCCTGCTTCTTGCCGAACTCCACGCACGACGCGGTCACCCAGTCGGCCGTCTGTTCGGTGACGATGATCTCCAGCAGTGGCATCTTCTCCACGGGGGAGAAGTAGTGCATGCCGATCACCGTCTCCGGCCGGCTCGAGGCCGTCGCAATTGCCGTGATCGGGATCGAAGACGTGTTCGAGGCAAAGATGGCATCGGGCTCGGACAGGCCCTCCACCGTTTTGAGGATCGACTGTTTCAGCGACCTGTCTTCGGGCACCGCTTCGATGAACAGATCGACATTGCCGAAGCCCTGCCAGCCCGTCGAGCCGCTGACGAGCTGCATGATCTCGCCGGCCTCACTTCTCGTGAGGCGCTTTCGTCGGCGGCGTCCGTCGATCACCTTCTGGACATACAGAAACGCCCGGCCCAGAGCCGCCGGATCCACCTCCTTGAAGCGGACAGGGGTTCGGGCCCGGAGCGCGGTGACCGCCGCGATCCCGCCACCCATCAAGCCGCCGCCGAGCATGCCGACCTTACTGATCGACTTGGGTTCGTTCGACGGGTCGGCGACGCCCGTGTCTTTCTTGAGGGCCGTGGTGGCGAAGAACAGGGACGTGAGAGCCTCGGCCTCGGGGGTCATCAGCACGTCGCCGAACGCCTCGATCTCGGCCCGGTATCCGGCTTCGATGCCGTCTTCGATGCCGGTCTTGACCACCTGGAGGGCGGCCTGGGCGGCGGGATAGTTGCCTTTGGTCTCCTCCATCATGGCGTCGTGGGCACGCGACCACAGCAGTTTTCGCCCGAGGGGGTTGTCTTCCAGCGCCAGCTGCCGCAGGTTGCCAGGGTCGACGGCACCCATGATTCGTCCGATCGGCGAGCCCGGCCCACGGCGGTCGGCCGGCTCGAGGGCACGACGGCGGGCCACCTCCAGCAACAGCTCCTTGGGTACCACTTCGTCAACGAGGCCGATGCGCTTGGATCTGGAAGCCGACAGCTGCCTTCCCGTCAGAATCAGGTCGAGACCGGTGGCGATGCCCACCAGCCGGGGGAGCCGCTGGGTTCCGCCGCCACCGGGAATGATCCCGAGCTTGATTTCGGGTTGTCCCAGTTCGGTCCTGGGGTCGTCCGCGGCGATGCGATAGGAGCAGGCCAGTGCCAACTCGCACCCGCCACCCAGCGCCGGGCCGTGGATGGCGGCCACGACCGGTTTGCCATGGCGCCGGTGGAGGTTCTCCAGCCGGTTGAAGACTTCGTGCCCGGCCGCAACGGCGGCTACCGCCGCCTCGCGGGAGTCGATGGTCTGGAGCCATTTGATGTCGGCGCCGGCCATGAAGCCCGCCGCCTTGGCGGAGCTGATCACGACCCCCTTCACCTCGTCGTTGGTCTCGACGTCGTCGAGAATGGCGACCAGGTCTTCCATCAGGTCAGGGCTGAGAGTGTTCATCGGCTCTCCGGCCCGGTCCATGACCACCGAGGCCACCCCGCCATCGACTTCGTATCGGAAATGTGTGAGCTTCAACTCAGCGCTCCAGGATCACGGCCGCCCCCAGCCCACCAGCGGCGCACTGGGTGATGAGGGCGGTGCCTTTGTCGCGGCGAACGAGTTCGTTCGCCATGGTCAGCACCTGGCGAGCACCGGTTGCGCCGAAGGGATGGCCGAGCGAGATGCTGCCCCCGTACGGGTTGAGTATTTCGGGATCGATTTCACCGATCGCCTGGTCACGGTCGAGGTGCTCTTTGGCCCATGCGTCAGAGGCGAATGCCTGGAGATTGGAGAGCACCTGGGCGGCGAACGCCTCATGCATGTCGACCACATCGACGTCTTGCATGGTCATCCCCGCCTTGGCGAGCGCTCTGGGCGTGGCGAACGACGGCCCCATCAACAGCTGCCACCCGGGATCAAGGGCGGCGAAACCCCAGCCTTTCATGAAGGCGAGCGGTTCGTACCCGAGAGATTTGGCGGTCTCTTCTTCCATCAAGACGACGGCAGCGGCGCCATCGGTCAAGGGCGAGCTGTTGCCGGCAGTCAGCGTTCCATACTTCCGGTCGAATACGGGTTTGAGTTTGGCGAGGCGCTCCATGCTGGTGTCGGCCCTTGGAATCCCATCCTGTTCGACCACCCGGGTGTAGGCCGGTGGCACCGGGAAGGTCATCACCTCTTGTTGATAGACGCCCTTTTCCCAGCCTTCGATCGCCTTCTGATGGGACTCGAGCGCGTAGGCGTCCTGGGCCTCCCGGCTGATCCCGTTCTCCCGGGCCATCTTCTCAGCCGACTCGCCCATCGTGAGTCCGGTGGACCGTTCTTCGAGCGCCAGCGAGCTCGGTACCAGATCCTTGGGGCGCATCCTGGCCAGCGCCTTGGCCTTGGCGCGCGAATCACGAGCCGACGCAGCCGCCGTCAGCGCCTCGGCCATCCCGTCGCTGACGAGCACGGGCGGTTTCGACATCGCCTCGGCGCCCCCGGCGATGACGACGTTGGCGTCGCCGGACAATATCGATTGGGAAGCGTTGACGATCGCCTGCGTCGAGGTGGCGCAAGCCCGGCTGACGGAGAAGGCATCTGTCGATTGGGGCAGACGGGTGCGCAGCACGATCTCGCGGGCCAGATTGGGGCCGCGGAGGTCCGGTATCACCGACCCGAACACGACCTGGTCCACCGCCTTCGGTTGGAGGTGCGTGCGCTCGATCAGCTCGGTGATGAGCGTGGCGGACAGATCGAGGACCGGCACGTCCTTGAACTCGGTGCCGGCCTTGACGAACGGTGTGCGCAAGCCGCCGACGATCGCCACTCTGCGGTCCTGGGAAGCCATGGGAGCCCTCTCTTGTCAGGTAGGTCGGTATTGTGCCGGTTGATCGGTGGTCGTGTAACCGGCGTCTGCGTCAGACTACGGGAACCGTCCTGCCCGACGGGTCGTTGACCACGTGAGTCGACCACGTAAGGCAATGGATCGCGACAGAATCCAGCGTGAGGACCGACATGACGACGAGGAGAGATCGATGAGGACTGTGGCCGTGGCGGGCCTGGTGACCCTGGTGGCTGTGACGATGTACGCGATCGTCGCAGATTCGCCTGAAGAGCCGACCGCGACGGCTGTCCCGGCCGCAGATTCGGACACTGCCGCGTCGTCGCATGATCCGTCCGCCGACGAGTCAGCCTCGGCCTGGCAAGATCCGCCGCCGGTACTCGGAGAAGCGGGCGACCTCGTCAATCTCGACGGCTGGCTCCAGACCGACGCCACCTCGCTGGCCGATATCGATGCCCCGGTCAAGATCATCCAGTTCTGGACGTTCGGCTGCTACAACTGCAAGAACACACTTCCCTACCTGCAGGACATCTACGCCGACTATCACGATCAGGGACTCGAGATCATCGGTGTCCACGCCCCCGAGTTCGCCTACGAAGCCGATCCCGCCAACGTCGCAGCCGCCGCCGTGGAGCTGGGCGTCACGTGGCCGATTGCGCTGGATACCGAGAAGACCAATTTCCGGTCGTGGCAGAATCCCCGCCGCTTCTGGCCCCGCACCTTCGTGGTGGATTCGGAAGGCAACATCCGCTTCGACCGAATCGGAGAAGGCGCCTATGAGCAACTCGAGGCGACGGTCGCCTTCCTGATCGATGAGGCGGGCACGGGGGCCTGATGGGCCCTCTCCTCGAAGGTATCCGCGACCTGTCCCAGGCCTGCTCTCTTTCTCTCATCGTTCCCGGTCTGGCGGTCGTTTTGTCCGCCCGGAACCGGCGGGGATGGGTAGTCGGCGGGGTATTGGGTGCCACCTGGTTCTTCGCCTGGATGAAAGCAGCCGGCTGGCTTCCGGGCACACCGGACGGCGTTTGGTCGGTCGTGGGGGGAGCAGCCTTCGTGGGCGCCGGGCTCGTTTCGTGGCGAGGGGCGTCATCGGTCTCGGGGGTCGGGTCGGGCGCCGTCGCCGGGGCGCTGGCAACGTGGTTGTGGGCGCCCTGTGTAGGACCGCAGCTGGCCTACATCCTCAACGGCGCCCCGGAAGCGCCGTTCCGCCAACTGGTGCCGATGGGGATGTTCGTCCTTGGTTTGTCGGTGCCGATCCTGTTCGTGGCGTTGGCGCCGGTGGCGATCCCGCGGCTGCGGCGGGTACTGGCCCCGGTCGCCACCGCGGGCATGTTTCTGGTGCTCGTGCTCGGTGGCGCCATGGCGATCGGCTGGTACGACGATGTCGTGATCCAGCTCAATCGCTGGAGCACCCCGGCATCCTGATCCCCGAAATCGCTGAATCGGAGGTCAGGCCCAACCGACAACTCGGTATGACAACTGCACCCTCCCGAGGCTTGCGCGCCCGGGCCTTGCGCGCAGCCGTCATGCTGGTCGCCGCGTATTCGATCCTCGCACTCGGCACCGCCGACTACACCGTCCAGCCGGGCGACACCTTGTCTGAGATCGCCCGGGATCTCGATGTTGAGGCAGCTTCCCTCGCCGCGGTCAACAAATTGGTCGATCCGCACTTGCTGGTGGTTGGCCGAACGCTGGTGGTACCGCCGCCACCGCGCGGCGAGACGACAGATGCGTCATCGGTGGCCGTCAACCCCGCTGATGCACCGGCGCGCCTACACCGGGTGGCCGCCGGTGAGTACCTCAGCACCATCGCCCGTGCCTACGGACTGCCGACGAGTGCGCTGGCGGCCGCCAACCAGATCGACGAGCCCGATCTGCTCGCCGTCGGCCAGTTGCTGGTCATTCCTGATGGGGCGCTCACCACTGCCACCACCGTCCATGTGGTCCGCCAGGGCGAATACCTGGGTGCGATCGCCCGTACCTACAACTCGACCGTCGCCGCCTTGCGGTCACTCAACGCCATCGCCGATCCGCATCACATACGGCCGGGTCAGCGTCTGAGGGTCGGGGGCGGAGGTGGACGACGAATCGTGGTCGACCGGGGCGAAACCGTCTCGGGGATCGCGGCCGAGGCCGGGACGACGGTGGCCGCCATCGTCGCCGCCAACGAACTGGGCGATCCGGGTCGCATCGACGCCGGCGACGTGCTGGTCGTGCCGGTTCCCGCCGAGGGCGCGACCGTTGCCTGTGAGGCTTCCTGGTACGGGGACTACTTCGCGGGGAGGCCGACTGCGTCGGGGGAAATCTTCGATACATCGTTGATGACCGCCGCAAGCCACTTCGTCCCGCTCCCGACCTGGGTCACCGTCACCCGCCCCGACACCGGCCAGACTGTCCACGTGAAGATCAATGATCGGGGCCCCTTCCACATGGTCGACGGCGAATGGGAACCACACCCACAACGCTGCATCGATCTGTCAGAAGCAGCCGCCGCGGCGCTGGGCGCCAGGGAGCTGGGTCACGTCCCGGTCCAGGTCGCCTTTCCTCCGCTCACCCCCGAGGTCGATCGGCTCCTCGGCCTCTACTCGAACCCGAGCAGTTGATCCCGACGCGCACCTCCGCCACCGGCTGATGCAGCCAAAAGTCCGCGGGGGCCACCCAACGGACGGAACAGCTGGATGAGGGCTGCCGGATGATGGCGGCCAGAGTGAAGGAGAACGCCGGCGGCTAGTTGAGGCTGATGCCGGTGGAGATGGCCCGATCGGCGATCTCCCATTTGGTGCCCCCGAACGTCGGCAAGTCGTTGCACGTCGGGATCACACAGAGTCCAATGGGAAGGTCGTGGTGGCAGCTAATCACCATCCATGAAGTGGGCGCACCGATCTCCATCTCAGCCAGGATCTCGAAGACGTCATCGAGCATGTCCGGTCCGAGTACTCCGGCGAGCCGTGCCTCCAGGTCGGCAAACCAGTCGCCCCGGATCGCCATGTCGTGGAAAGTGCACGGCGAGTCCGTGGTGGTGAGCTTGCAGTCTGAGCAGCGTTCCATGCGGTGTTGATCGACCGCCTGCCGAATTCGTCGAGACACATCACGCGGGATTCCCAACGGACTAGTTCCTTTCCTCGGCGAGTGCCCGGATGGTGCGGGCCTCGGTGAGGATCGATCGTCGTAGATCCTCCAGGCTGACGGATTCATCGGGACCGTGGATCGACGACGTCGGATCGGCCACGCCGGTCAGAAGTATCTCGGCTCCCGGGAAATGACCGGCGAACGCCGCCACGAATGGAATCGAGCCGCCCACGCCCATGTGGACCACCCGGTTGTGAAACGACTCCTCCATTGCCTCTTCGAGGACCCGGGCGGCGCGGCCCGTGGTCGAGAGCTCGAACGGCCGGCCGATCGCTCCTTCCGTGACTTCGATGTGAGCACCCCAGGGAGTGTGGTCGATGAGGTGCGACTCCAGCAGCGCCATTGCGTGGGCCGGATCTTGACCGGGAGCCAACCGGAGCGAGATCTTGGCGGAGGCGGCGGGGACCAGAGCATTCACCGCTGCCTCGAACGGGGGAGCGTCGATCGCGAGCACCGAGATGGCCGGCTGCGTCCACAGCCGGGAGGTCAGTGTCCCCCGGCCCAGGAACTCCACCCCTGCCAGCATGCCGGCCTGGGCCCGAAGCTCGTCTTCGGTCAGGTCGAGCGGGTCGGATTCGTTCTCCACCAGTCCTTCGACCGCAACCCGGCCATCCGGGTGGTGCAAGGTGGCGATCAGGCGGCACAGGACCGTGAGGGCGTCAGGCACCGCTCCGCCGAACAAGCCGCTGTGGACGGCCGACTCGAGTACTCGGACCGAGACGGTGCAATCGGCCAACCCGCGGAGGGAGGTGGTCAGCGCCGGTTGTCCGGGCCTCCAATTGCCGCCATCGCCGATGATGATGACGTCGGAACGGAGCTCTGAGGCGTAGGTGTCCAGAAAGTCGGAGAGGTGGAGCGATCCGATCTCTTCTTCCCCTTCGACCAGGACCTTGACGGAGACGGGCAGCTCACCGTCAAAGGCGGCAATGGCCCCGAGGTGCATGGCGACGCCGGCCTTGTCGTCGGCGGCCCCCCGGCCGTACAAGCGCCCGCCGCGTTCGACCGGCTCGAACGGTTCGGTGGTCCAGTCGGCGGCCGAGCCGATCGGCTGGACGTCGTGATGGGCATAGAGCAGCACTGTCGGACTGCCGGCTGGGCCGGGCCACTCGGCGAACACCGCCGGATGGGCGCCCTCGAGATGGAGGATCTCGGCACGGGGGAATCCTGTCTCCGACAACCGATCGCGGGTGAAGGTCGCAGAGCGTTCAACGTCATCATCGTGCATGGGGTCGGCCGATACAGAGGGAATGCGCACGTGCTGCTCGAGCATTTCACGAATGCGGGGCATATCCCCCTCGACGATGGTCTCCAGCGCATCGGCCATGAGTGGCGAGACTACCCGGCCCATAGGCTGACGGAATGGTTCCGGCTGAGCGCGCTCTCGCGACGGCGGTGGTTTGGACGGTTCCGGCGGTGGCCGTTTCGGCGCTGGCGCTGCTGGTTCCACTCAGCTCGTCTTCGGCCTCGCTGTTGGCGGCCCAGCTCGGACTGGTGGCGGCCTGGAACTGGCTACTGGCCCTGCGGTTGATCAGTGACACCCGAGCCCACGGGATCTGGTTCGCCGGCCGGAATGGCCGGTGGGCTGCTCTGGCCACATCCGTCGGGATTGTCGCCCTCTGCGCCTTCGCGGCCATGCTGGTGGCCCTCGCCTCGTCGGCAGCCCTGCGGCTGGATCCGTCGGCTCAGTTCCTCCAGCTCATCTCGGCCGCCGACATCGCCTGGGTGGTGAGCGGCCTGATGGTCGGGTTGTCGTACCGGCATGGGCGGCCGGTTTGGGCGCCGGCCGGTTTCGCCCTCGCCGTCGTGTGTATGGGCGAGCTATCGGTACCTCGCCGTTGTCGGCCTCGGGCCGAACGGCGCCTGGGTGGTGAGCGGCGAAGATCTGCTGCGCCTGGTCATTCCGTTCGATGTGCTGGCCGCCGTGATGGCTGTCGCGGCGATTGCCTACGGTGTAAGGTCGGTGCCATCGGCGGATCAGGAGACGGCGCAGGCCAGCGACCAGTTGTAGGGCTGGAAACGGATCTCCAGGTCAGACCCCATCACCCGGTCGGCCAGGGCCGGTTCCATCCAGCCGGCAACCGCTGCCGCCACCGACGCCGGTCGGGCGGGGATGAACGTGGGCATGCGATGGGGCGTCACGAAGTCACCTCCAAACCACAGGAGAATCCGGCTGAGATGCAGCTCGCCGTCGTGTTGTACGGCGCCACCACCGGTCAGGAATGCTCGCATCTGGTCGTCCAGCTGATGCAACAACCGGTCGCCATCGAACGGCTCGAAGCGAAGCGTGGGGCAGGAGGCGGACCCGCAGACGAGGGAGCCGTGCACCCGGGGGTCGTTGAACCGCCGGATCTTGCTGTGCTCGATGTCGTCGAGGGACAGCGCTTTGCCCGCGACGGTGGTGAAGGGTCTCCGGAACCCACCCGGGATCCGGAGCACGGTTGCGAGGTCGTTGCTGTAGGCCTCCCCGACCAGCTCCAAGGCCCCCGTGTTGTACAGGTTCAGCCAGTACGCCAATGCCTCGTCCCGGGTCAAGGTGTCCGGGTCGAAGGATTCCAGCCACGATCGGTAGGACGCCAGCTCGTCCTGCAGATCCGGCAGGACGCCGACGCCCCCGGATCGGAGGTGGTCGAGGATCGGGCGCAGCCGGTCGTGGTCGACGGAGCCCGTGCCCGTCGGCGACGGGGACGGATGGCGCAGCGCCCACAGGACCGACAGCCCAACGCTCAACGGATTCGGCGATTCGCTGCTCAAGGCCATCCTCGTTCGCTGTCATCAGCAACGGAACGGCTCGCGCCTTTGTTCCCGTAGCATGCGGCCGATGACGACGGTTGCCGGACTACTCGAACATCTGGATCGAGCGGCACCGTTCGCGCTGGCGGCGGGATGGGACCCGGTTGGCCTCCAGCTGGGTGACCCCGCGGCGGAAGTCTTTCGAGCGGCAGTGTGTCATGAGGTGACCGGAGCCGTGGTGGAACAGATCGGCCAGGATCCGCCGGACGTGCTGGTCAGTTACCACCCATTGCTGTTCGAACCGATCCGCAGCCTGGTGACCGGCAGCACCCCGGCAGGGCGAGCGTTGGAGCTGGCCCGCCTCGGGGTGGCGCTGGTCGTCGTCCACACCGCCTTCGACGTCGCACCGGGAGGCGCGGCCGAGGCGCTCGCCGAAGCGCTGGGTCTGGGCGACCTCGAGCCCTTGTTCGAAGAGGATGACCCACTTGCCCCGGCCATCGGTCGTGTCGGTACCACCTCCCAATCGTTGGACGGTCTCGCGGCCCGGGTGCGGGAAAGCCTGGGAGCCGCTGTCCGCGTCGCCGATCCGGGGCGATTGCAGCCGTTGTCCCTGGTTGCGGTGGTGCCCGGCAGCGGGGCCGGTTTCATCGAAGCAGCTCTGGCAGCCGGTGCCGACGCGTTGGTGACCGGCGACGTCTCCCACCATCGGGCGCAACAGGCGAAAGCACTGGGCCTGGCCGTCATCGACGCCGGCCACGTGCCAACCGAACGCCCCGGCCTGACGCGGCTGGTCGAGCTTGTCGGAAACTCGGTGAACGTGGTTGACTTGACGGTCCTGGATCCACACCCGTGGGAGATGGGCAATGGATGAACTGAAGAGTCTGGAGGATGTGCTCGAGCTCCAGCTGCTCGACAGCGCCATCGACCATCTTCTGCAGCAACGCCAGACGCTGCCCCAGCTCGAGCGCTTCAAGCAGGTTGCTGCCTCGATCGAAGAACTCGAAGCACGGCTGGCCGAACAGCAAGCCGAAGCCGACGACTCGCGGCTCGGCGTGCAGAAGGCGCAAGGCGAGTTGAACCTCGTCGAGGACAAGAAGGCGTTCGAGGAGCGGCGCCTCTACGCCGGCGGGCTGAGCGCCAAGGACACCCAAAACCTCCAGCTGGAAATCGAGATGCTCGATCGTCGAATCGAGAAATACGAAGAGGAGATCCTGGCTGCGCTGGATGTGCGCGAAGAGCAGGACGCCGCCATCGAGGCCACGCGAGAAGCACTCGAATCCGCCCGGGCGGACTTCGGCCGCCTGGAGGAGGAGATCGCTCTCGCCTGGAAAGCCATCGACGAAGAGGTGGCCAAGGATGAGGCGAAGAAGGCGGACCTGGTTCCGAGAATCGAGCCGGAGGTGCTCGAGATCTACGAGGACATGCGGGCCCGACCTCGCGAAGTCATGAGCGTCGGCCGTCTCCATGACGATGCGTGCGGGGCCTGCAACCTACGGCTCTCGAATGCCGAACAGGACACTGCCCGAAGGTCCTTTCCGCCCCGGTGCGTGCACTGCCGCGCGATCCTCGTCTTCTGACCATGCTGTTCTGGCACGTGGGCGGCGCCGTCTGGGGTGCGCGCTACATATTCCGGGATCCGGGGATGGACCTGCGCTGGCTGGTCGTCGGCGCCCTGTTGCCCGATCTCGTCGACAAGCCGCTGGGGTGGTTCGTCGTTTCCCAGTACGAAACTGCCCGGCTGTGGGGACATTCACTGTTGTTCGCAGTTGTCGTGCTGTTCGGCATCGTCCTTTTCACGCGACGGGGCAGCGCCCGACGCAGCCGGCTGATACCGCTGGCCATCGGGGTGTTCCTGCATCTCGTGTTGGACGTCCCGCTCGAGTCGGAGACCCTGTGGTGGCCGTTCCTGGGGACCGACTTCCCGCCCTTCGAGTACTACGGAATCGAAGGCCTGTCGGAGTATTTGTTCCGGGCTCCTTGGATCTGGATCCAAGAGGCGGTCGGGCTGGGCTACCTGATGTTCTTGTGGCGGCGGTACCAGCTGTCCATTCCCTCCAACCTCGCCCGGCTTCGATCGACCGGCACCCTCGGTTTTCCGGTAGACGCGCACGGCCGCCATCACTGATGACATCGGGCCCCACCCACCTCCTCGGAATCGACTCACGTGAGGTCGTCCAAATACAGCGGAAGCATCTCCCGCCACGTCTCCCAGTCGTGGTCGTGCCCGGTTGACCAGACGTCGACCCGGTTGGGGATGCCCTTGGCGCCGAGGACATCTGCCATCCGCCAGCTCTCCGCCGGGTTTTCCCACCGGCCCGCTCCGGTGGCGAGGACGACGAAGCGGCTCCGCAGCATCCCGAGTGTGGCGGGATCGGTGACACCTGGGAGGTAGTGGAGGGGCGAAGAGAAGTAGAAGTCCTCACTCCAGTGACCGTGCAGGCGATCACTGAGGTCGTAGGTGCCGCTCATACCGACGGCCGACCGGAACACGTCGGGGTGACGGCACAGCGATGCCACCGCATTGAAGGCTCCGATGGATGCTCCGGCGGAGATCAGCTCAACGGCTTCGTCGCGGCAATCTGCGCGGATGGCCAGGACCACCTCCGAGGCGACCAGGGCGTCGAACTGGTTCTGAAGCCACATCGAATGGCGGGGATCGTCGCCGCGCAGCCACGACCGACCGGCGATGCTGTCGACACTGTAGACCTTGATCCTCCCGGAATCGATGAGATGCCAGACGGAGCCCAAGAGTCCGTGCCGGTCGATCTCCTCGGCGTCGCCCCCGGCGGTGGGGAACACCAGAACGGGTGTGCCGTAATGGCCCCAGCGCACGAGCCGTACCTCCTGCTGGATCCGCTCCGAGAACCAGGTTGTGGCAGCTTTCACCCGAGCCGATCGGCTTCCGTCGTGCGCCAGAACTGGATGAGGCCCCAGAAGTGATCCGTGAACTGATCGACCTCATGGGAGGGGAAAAGGGCCGCCACCTTGGAACGGACGGTGTTGCGCGCCCGGTCGCTGGCGAAGTACTCGAGAGCGATCGCATCCAAGTCGGGGAGCTGTTCGCGACAAAATTCCTCGAACCGATCCGTGTCGAGGCGGCGCCGGGCGATCCGGGCATACGCCGCCAATTTGTCCCGATAGGGAAGTTCGGAGTCGGCGACGGCAAAGAACTCCGCCCAGTCCAGGTTGAGTGGCATGGGACGGTTGGTGGCTGCGCAGAACAAGGACCAGCGGATCTTGGCCTTCACCAGCCACGGTATGTGAAAGTGGAGCGAGGTGACCTGGGAGTCCGGGCACGGGTTGGCGAAGTCGATCGGATGGAACACCCCGTTCACTCGGAGCGACTCGCACGAATTGAAATCCCACCCGAAGAACGTGTTGATGGTGAGCACCATGTCTGACAGCAACTGCCACTCTTCGCCGTCCACAAACTCGAAATCGACTTTGTAGCGATCGTGGATGGGCGCCGACGGGTCGTACCGAATCACGTTGACCTGGGGGCCGATGGCCAGTGCTCTCACAAACAGGTCAAACGGTTCGGCGGCCTTTTGGAGATGCATGAGCCGCGTCCCGGACTCGTCGTAAGCCCGTTCTAGTTCCGCATCGGTTTCGATCCGCGACACTCCGACCCAGGCGCCCCCATCGAACGGTTTCAAGAACAGGGGGTACCCGAGCTCCCGGCCGATGGCAGGCAGGTCGAACATCCGCGCATAGCTCTCCAACGTGATCTGTAGATCGGCAGTGGGCACATAGTTCTTGGGCGGCAGCATCCAGGTGTCGGGAACGGGCAAGCCGAGCCGCATCATGGCGGCATACGACGTGTGTTTTTCCATGGCCTGGATCGTGAACGGGTTGTTGAGGACGTAGGTGCCATCCATGATGATCGACTTCTTGATCCACTCACGGCTCGTGTGGTACCAGTGGGTGAGGCGATCGAGGATGACGTCGTAGTCGGTGGGGCGCTGCAGCGGATACGGCTCGATGGTCACTCGGTCGACCTGGAAGCGGATCTTCTCTCCGTCGACGGAAACCACCGGGTCGAGCCGGGCCATGATGTCTTCGTAGAAGGTCGGCCAGCACAAGTCGGCGCCGAGGGAGAGGCCGATTCGTTTTGTCGTCGCCATGCGGTGCAATCCCAGAAGCGTGGTTTGAGGCTACCCGGCGAAGGTATGGCGGAGCCCGGCCCGCAGGTGATCCCGCCAGTTCTCCCAGTGGTGACCGTCGTCGGCCTCGTCGTACTCCACGTGGACGCCCAGCTCCCGCAGGTCCCGTTGCATCACCCGGTTCTCGACGATCAGGCCATCGAAGCGGCCGCACGACAAATAGATGCAGTCAGGTAGTTGGCCCGGATTGGACCGAAAATCACGGAGGAAAGAGACCACCGGTGCGAAGACCGGGCCGCGCCGGCGGGGCCCGCCGAGCGTCGTGACGAATGAGCCCGAGTGGAGGATGAGCCCGTTCCAGAAGCCCTGGTGGCGCCACGCCGCGTGCAATGAGGCCACTGCGCCCAAGCTCGCACCCATGGCGACCCGCTGTGGGCCGATCTCGATGTGGCCGGAAACTGCCGGGAGGACATCTTCCACCAGGTGGGCCTGATGGCGCTCGTCGGCCGTGTACTCGACCAATCGGTCGCCCGGGTTTGTCAAGACGCACGCCAACGGCGGGATTTCTTCTCGCGAGATGAGATTGTCCAGCACGGTTGTCAGGGCCGCGTATTCGGCGTATTCGCTGCCGTCGTGGGCGATCAGAAGCGGGAGCGGTCCCTCGGCTGAGCCGGCCGCGCGATAGAGGTGAATCGTCCGTTCGTCGCCGAACACCGTGGTGGCCAACTCGATGGGGTGCATGGTCCCGTTGGCGACCCCGGGATCCGGCAGCGACCAGGCGGGTCGCACGTAGGCCGGTCCGGTCACGAGCGAGTTCGTGCCGAATGGATCTCGAGCGCGGCGGGGATTGAGCGGGTCAAGGACGAGGCGGCGGCGACCTGCTCGCTTGACCGACAACTTGTACTCCACCCGGGCGGTAGCGGGAAGGTCGATGGTGAGTTGCCACACGGGCGAGTCGCCCATACGGCTGAACGAGGGCAGGGGAGGGAAGAGGTCCATCCAGTGGTGCAAGCCCACCGCCTCGACATCACCCACGAAGAGGAAGGTGCGGGTCGTACCGTTGCGCAGCGGGGTCCCTCCGGCATCGCGAATCGCCTGTCTGGCGGCCTCCTCGCCCTGCTGAGAAGCGACGATTATCTCACGAATCACCGTGTTCATTGCAGGCAACATCGTAGGAATGGGCACGGTCCCGACAGGGACGCCCGTGTCGCCGTTCGCGTTGAACTAAACGCTTGATGCAAAAGAAAGGATGTCTCTGGCTGTCGCGTCAAGGCTGCCGGCGCCGGATTCTCGAGGCGACAGTTGGTGGGCGATTTCGCCTGTAAGGCTGCCTCTTCCTGCGTTCCAACCTTGTCACGCAGAGGCAGCGCCGCACACCAGCTATTCAACCCCTCCGACTTCGCCCGTGTACGTGCCACCGGTACGCTCGGTCTTCCGGTAGAGGCGCACGGCTGCCACCACCAGCAATACCGCAAACATCCTTCGCAGCAGGGTCGGATCGAGGTCGGTGGCAACCTGGGCACCGAGAAACCCGCCGACCAGCGCCCCTGCGAAGAGCCCGGACACGAGCCGCTTGTCGATGCGGCCGCGACGATAGTTGGTGATCGTGCCCACCACCGCCGTGGGCAAGATCACCGCCAGAGAGGTGGCTTGGGCCGGCAGTTGGCCGAAACCGAAGAGCGCCACCAGAGCCGGCACATACACGATGCCGCCGCCGATCCCGAGCAGTGACGCGAGGACCCCGGTTGCCAGGCCCAGCAGGATCAGCCCCAGCTCGGTCATCCGAATGCCATCCGCCCCGCCGCAACGAGCAGGACGACGACGAACATCCGGCTGAGCGTACGGATGGGCACCCGATCCAGGACCCGGGCGCCCAAATAGGCCCCGGCCCCGGCCCCGACGAAGAGCAGCGCGACCGTCCCCCAATCGATGAGCGACTCGGCTGCGTTCCTGGCGGTGGCGGACCCGGCGGCCGCAATGATGGCTGCCAGCGAGGCGGCCACGGCGTGTCGTTGATCGAGCGCCACCCACAGCACCAGGCCCGGCACCATGATGACACCGCCGCCCACACCCAGCAACCCCCCGACGAATCCGGCGAGCACTCCCAGCACCGTGGCCTTGGCGACAGTCTCCATCCGAGAACCATAGAGAAACACCACTCGAAAGCTATCGTTCGGCCGTGGTTGGAAACCCGCAGCGCACCTTCGGTCGCCTTCCATCGGCAGTGGCATTGCTGGTCGTCACATTGTTGGGCATGGGTTTGCTGCTGGCCGGTTGTGCCCGTGCCGTCGATCCTGGGGCCGCCGCCGTCCCGGCGCCCACCGGCCCCGCGCCCAGCCCTACCACCGCCGGTGCCGGTGTGATCGCGCCGACCGGCCAGATTGCCGTGCGGGACTTCCTTGAGGCGCTGGAAGGCGGGGACCCGGAGCTGGCGACGTCGCTCGTGCCCGAGACGCAGCTGGCGCTGCTGGTGGGGGTCGAGGAGCCCACGGGCGCCCTCATGGCCGATCTATTGAGCTCCGGGGTCAGCGCCCGGGTCGCCGACAACTTCTGGAAGGCGTTCTCGGATTCGTTCGAGCCGTTTGCCGGCTCCGGCCTGAGCGGATGGGAACTGGCGTCTGACCGGGCCGTCATCGTCGATGGGGTCACCTATGTGTTCGTCGAGGTGGAACACGACGTCGGGGCGTCGGAGTTGGTGGCAACCGAGACGCCCGCGGGATGGGTTGTCGATCTGGTGGCATCGTTCGGCCACGCGTTTGCGCCGGTGTTCAACCACTGGCTCGACAACGGCCCCGGTCACGAGACGGTATGGGGGCCGGTGATGGCCGACCAGATCGCCAGTGTCGAGATGTCGATCGAGCGGACCAATCCCGCAAGCGTATATCAACAGGACCTGGCCGCCTGGGTGGAACGGATCAGCCGGCTGCAGCCCTGAGGGCGGGGATCACCTCGCGCCCCAGCATGGCGATGGTGGCCGCCTGGTCCGATCCGGCGATCTGGATGGTCACGACGTCAGCTCCGATCTCCTCAACGAGCGGAAGGTAGGTCTCGACGATCTCGTCCGGGGTGGCGGCGATGCTGTAGCGCCCCAGGATGTCCTCCCGGGGGAGGTCGTCGGCCCGGTGTCGAAGCACCATCGGGTCCACCGCCTCCAACCTGCCCGGCGCCCGCAGACCCCGCCAGGGGCGGAGAACATCCCAGGCCTCGTCATGGTCCTTGGCATAGATGGTCCAGCGGCTGGCGGCCACGGTGGGCGGTGGGTGACCGGCGTCGGCCGCCGCTTGGCGGGCGGGGATGATGACCTTCTCGAAGGCCTCGTCCGGGTCTTTGACGCTGACGATCACACCCTGGGCCTTGGTTCCGGCCAGGGTCGCAGACTTGGGGCCGCCCGCTGCCATCCAGATCGGCACCGGCCCCATGGGCGGGCTGTAGAGCTTTGCCTTGTCGGTCCGATAGAACTCTCCTTCGTAGTCGAGCTTCTCGCCATCGAGCAGCCGGCGCATGATGTCGAGCGCCTCGCTCATCCGGGCTGCCCGCTCCGCATATTTTGGGAAGTCGAGTCCGAGCGGACCCTCGTTGATGTTCTCGCCGGTGCCGACGCCTAGATGAAAGCGGCCTCCTGAGAGGCGGTCGAGGGTGGCGGCCGCCTGGGCGACCAGACCCGGGTGATATCGGAAGAGCGGTGTCGTAACGGCAGTGGCGAACGCCATCGCGGTCGTGGCCTGCGCCATCGCCCCGATGGTCGAATAGGCAAACCCGGAAGCGCTGTGGTCGTCCACCCAGGGATGGAAATGCTCGGACACCATGCACATGTCGAACCCGGCCCGTTCGGCCAGCTCGGCGTGGAATACGAGCTCCTCGGGGTGCCACTGTTCGTGGCCGCAGAAGTAGGCAAAGCGCATGGTGTTTCTCGTCCTCAGGCTGAATCGGCGGTCTGTTTGCGGGACGAAGCGTACAGCCATGCTCCCATCACGAGTGCACCGAAGATGCCCAACCACAGCAGGGGCCGGTCGCCGATGATGCCGGTCAGGTCACCGGAGACGCCCTCCACCCAGCGGGTTATCGGATTGGTGACCAGGGCCTCCGGTCCCAGACGCAACACCAGTGTCCAATAGAAGACGATGAAGGCGCCGGCAATCGCCAGGAGGACACCGGCCACCCGGTTGGCCTGCCGCGAGACGCGGCGCGCCGCGTTCACCAGTCGGTCCTGACCTAGCGCCAAGGCAACGGTCACTGCGGTGATCACCAGCGCCATGCCGGCCGCGTAGGCGATGAACGAGCCGACGGCGCCGAGGAACGTGTCGGCCGTCACGGTTTGACTGACCACGATGAGAAACACCGGCAGCGCGCACGAAAGGGAGGCCAACGCGTAGGACGACCCGAACACGAAGACCGCCCGGGCCGATCGCTCGGAAGTGCCCCGTCCTCCGGTCGGAAGGCTCACCTTGAGCTCGTAACCGAACAAAAGCGCGATTCCGAGGAAGATGAGGCCAGAGCCGATGACGATCGCGATCCAGGGTACGGCCGCAGTGATGCGCGAGGCCACGGCGACGCCTCCCAATCCGAACGCCAATCCAAAGACGCCAAACACGGCGAGGAAGCCAAGTGACATGATGGCCGCCACCCAGAATGCCCGCGTGATGGCACGGCTTTTGGAGGTCTCGGAGTCGAGGCCGAGAAAGAATCCGGCGTAGGCCGGCAACATGGCGAACCCGCACGGGTTGATCGAGGCGATCAGGCCGGCGGCAAATGCAGCGATCACGTGAGGAGCTGCTCGATCTTCGTACGGAGCTCGTCGGCGAGGATGATGCCTCGGTGGCGGTCGGCGATGGTTCCGTCGGAATCGATGAATATGGTCGTCGGCATGGCGGGAAGACCGGACAGCTCTTCGAGAAGCGCTCCTGTGGCGTCCTCGGCGATGGGATAGGTGACGCCGGTTTGGGACAGAAGCTCGATGGCCGCCTGCCGGTCGGGATCCTGATAGTCGACGCCGACGAAGGCCACCCGGTCGCCGTACTCGGCGTGCGCTCTCGCGAAGTCGGGCAGCTCGGCGCGGCACGGCGCACACCAGGACGCGAAGAAGTTGACGACGAGCGGTTGGCCGCGGTAGTCGGCGAGCAGCGCGTCGGCGGATTCGTAGATGGTGTATTCGGCTACGGCTCCCGGCGTGTTGATGGAATCGCCTTCGGTCTCCCCGGGGAGCGGAGCGTCCGGGCCAGAAGGCAGGAAGGCCAGGGTCACGGTTGCGGCCAAGATGAGGATGCTCACGGCGGCGGCCACCGCCGCTCGCTGTGAGCGACGCGAACTTGCTCGGGTCGGGTCGGAATCTTCGAGTCGCATACCAGTACAACGAGGTGGCGATGTCGAAGATTCCCACGAAACCGCCAACGAAAGGAAGCGCAGGAAACGGCGAACGCCGGAAGTGATCCCGTAGCATCCTGATGCACATGCTGGCGATCAATGGCGTTTTCGAAGGCGGGGGGGTGAAGGGCATCGCGGCTGCCGGAGCGGCGGCGGCCGCCCTGGACGCCGGCTATACCTTCAACACGCTGGCCGGCACGTCGGCGGGAGCCATGGTGTCGGCGTTTGTGGCGGCCGGGTACAACTCCGAGGAGCTACGCCACGAGGTGACGACCGCCGACTGGCCTTCGATGATGGACGCCACCGTCGAAACCTGGAGGCCGGTCGGTCAACAGGCGGGCCTCTTCTTGCACCATGGCTTGCACCATGGCGACACGCTGCACCGCATCGTCGATGAGCTGCTGCGGCGCAAGGGGCTGCGGGTGTTCGGTGATCTTCCGGACGGGTATCTCAAGATGATTTCCACCGACATCACCCACGGCCGGGGTGTGCTGATGCCCTCCGGCCTCGCCTACTACGGCTATGACCCCTCCCGGTTCCCGGTGGCGCTGGCCGTGCGGATGTCGGCGTCGGTTCCCTTCTTCTTCAAGCCGGTCAAGCTCATGCACCTGACACGCAAGCAGGAGGTCTGGTTCGCCGATGGTGCGCTCGCCTCCCGGTTTCCCCTCGAGGTGGTGAAGGCGAACCCCGAGGTGCCCACGATCGGGTTTCGGTTCGTCGAGGGCCCTCACGAGCACTTCGAGATCGTGGGACCGCTGTCGCTGGCGACCGCTGTCATCCAGGCCGGGATGTCGGCTCGTGAGACGTTGCCCCGGCCGGTCGTCGCCTTCGACTACATCATCGATGTGCCCGCCAACATCATTCCGATGCAGTTCGACCTCACACCCGATCAGGCGGCGGAGCTATTCGACAAGGGCTACAAGGCGGCCGACCGTTGGTTCAGCGAGAACAAGGTGACCGGCAAACCGCAAAACCGGCGTGCCACAGACGTCGGCGAGGAGGAAGGGGGGTGATTCCCCGTCCAACGATGGTCCCGACCCTGACACGGATCCAGCCCTTCCCTGATCGCATCCCGGCGACCTCGATGCGCCGTATTGCTCTGCGGCGAGGGGCTAACGTGGCTTTTTGATGGCCCGAATCTCGGTCGGTATCTCCGGTATCACCAACCCGCCGTGGAAGCGGGTACGCCAGATTGTCACGATGGCCCGGCGGGTCCTGCGGCTCGACTCGATCTGGGCGGTGGATCATTTTCTCGGGTTCTTCCCCCAGGCTTTGTGGGATCGCGACTTCTCCTGGATGGCCGACCCGGCCGAATCCCCTCACGAGTATTTCGACTACCAGGTGTTGATGGGGGCGTTGGCGAAGCCGGCCGGCAATATGCAGCTTGCGGTAGGTGTGACCGAGCCCATCCGGCGCCACCCGGTACTGATTGCGCAGGCGTTCATGACCCTCTCGCACCTCACGCGGCGGCCCCCGATCCTGGGGATAGGGGCGGGGGAGCGAGAGAACATCGAGCCCTACGGGCTCGATTTCTCGACTCCGGTCAGCGTCCTCGAGGAAGCGTTGCAGGTGATCCGGTTGTGTTTCGACAGCTCCGGTCCATTCGATTTCGACGGAACCCACTTCACGCTGAATCAGGCGATCATGGATCTACGCCCGGCCCCGGGCAAGCGGCCGGAGCTGTGGATTGCGGCGCACGGCCCTCGCATGCTGAGGCTGACCGGCGAATACGGCGACGGCTGGTACCCGGTGTTTCCCTACACGCCCGAGCGTTACGGGGAGGCGCTGGCGGCCATCAAGGATGCGGCTGCCAACGTCGACCGTGACCTGACCGGCTTCGTTCCAGGTGCCCAGGTGCTGGCGGTCATCGCACGCACCCGCGCCGCCGCCCTCGAGCTGCTGGAACACAAGTCCATCCGCTTCACCGCCCTTCTCGCCTCCGATACCGAGTGGCAACGCGCCGGCCTCACCCACCCGCTCGGCAAAGGGTTTCGGGGGATGATCGACTTCGTGCCCCAGGCCTACGAAAAGGGAGAGCTGGAAACGGCCATCGCCCAGGTGCCGGTCGACATGCTGGCCGAGTCGGTGACCTGGGGCACAGTCGATGACGTCGAGGCAGCCATTCGCAACCTGGCCGAAGCGGGGCTTCGGCATGTCGTCATCACCCCCGGCGGCGGCCTCGCCTCACGCACGGATCTCCTATACAACCTGGCCGCCATCCGGACGCTCACGCGCCGATTGCACGTCGGCTGACCATTCCGCCCGGGCGTGCCCGGAAGGGCGTAGTCCACCGGTAAGCCGGATTCTGTCGAGGACGACCATCTATCTCGGGACGGCGTCGCCGCCGGCCTCGTGCGATCTACCTGGAACGTGGCGGACGGGCCATCCTGTTCCTGCTTGATCTTGCTCCGGGTGGGGTTTGCCGAGCTGCGGCAGTCACCTGCTGCACTGGTGGTCTCTTACACCACCGTTTCACCCTTGCCTGTGCCGGTCGGTCGCCCGATCCGGCCATCGGCGGTCTGTTCTCTGTGGCACTTTCCGTCAGGTCACCCTGCCTGGACGTTATCCAGCACCTTGCCCTGTGGAGTCCGGACTTTCCTCAGCGCCGTGCCGATGGCCCGGCGCCGCGGCCGCCTGGTGGACTACAGGGACCATTGTATCTGCTAGGCGTTGCGAGTCAGGAGCCCGCCTGCGTAGCCGAGCCCGGTCGCGATCAGAGCTCCGCCGAGCACGTTGAGAAGCGGCAGGGCGATTTGGGAGACGCTGCTGAGGAGAACGGGGACGGCGAACGTTCCGAGCCCGGCCACGGCTCCGTGAAAAGCCCGGGATGATGCCGCGAACCGGCCCGTCACGTACCCGGCGAGGAACTGCATCGAAAAGAACAAGAACAGCAGGGCCACTTCGCCCCCGGCGGTACCACCGATCGGCGTGAAGTTGATACCCACCCCGATCAGGGAACCGAGCCCGATGGCGACAGCTACTCCAGCGGCGACCGGCCCCCAGAAGATCGGGAGCCGGCGCACCTCTTAGACGTACTCTTCGAGCCCCGCGATCCATCCGGCCGGCAGGGACCAGTGGCGGCCACCCTTGACGACCACGGACATGTATTGAGATGACGGCTTGTACTTCTTGCTGCCGTTCGGTTCGAAGGCGTGCGTCACCACCTCGTGGCGCTTGCCGGCCCGATCCATGGCCGACCGGGTCACCCGCACCCTGCCCTCTTCCGCCTCGACCTCGTCCAGAGCCTCCAACTCTCTGGGAGGAACGTCAAAGATGGCTCCCCACACGGTGTTGCCCGACTCCGGGAGCACGGACGGGAGCCCACCTTTCCAGTGACCGTCCTTCACCGGGAAGACGAGCTTGGTTTCCGGCAGGTGAGCCACGAACTCGAATCTGGCGTTGGGGGCGACCTTCTCCATGTGGCTGGGATCGATCAGCGTCGTGTAAGCAAAATACAGCACGTGTTCACTACCTGTTTGACTTCTTCCTGACTGCCTTCTGTGACTGCCTGTCATGGCTGTCGGTTATGTGGCGCCGGTTTGCTGTCCATCCTGCTGCCGTCCGGTCATCCATCCGCTCGTGAATCCGATTCCGGATCCGGTCTTGTCGTCCGGCTGGGTTGTCCGGCTGGGTTGTCCGGCTGGGTTGTCCGGCTGGGTTGTCCGGCTGGTCAACCTTCTGGGCATCGTTCTGGACTCCGACACGGTCGTGATTGTAGCGAGCTTTGTCGCGTTATCCGAAGGGTGCCCGATGGAACAAAGTGGGCACCCGGCCCGTTACAGATCCATGGTCACAGCCCGCTTTCAAGCCGCCTTCGTCCTGGCGTCCGCCGTCGTGCTTGCCGCCTGCGGCGGGGCTGCCGACACGGATTCGCCTGCCGCTGCACCGGATGACGGTCAGTCGCAGGCGTCCGACCCGGGAACGGAGGTCGAGGTGAATCAGCTGGATGAGGTTGCCCCGGCAGTTGAGTCGGGGGCCGCCCTTCCTGAGGTCGTCCGGGTCGACGTACCGTCGGCGCTGGAAGACCGCAATGATCCGTCGTTCCCTCCTCCCCTCATCGACCCTTCTGACATCCTTCGAGGGGGACCGCCGCCGGACGGAATTCCGCCCATCGACGAGCCGGCGTTCGTGGACGTCGCTACCGCCGACGCCTATCTGGCAGACCGGGAGCCGTTGGTGGAAGTCGAGATCAACGGTGATGCCCGCGCCTATCCGGTCCAAATTCTCATCTGGCACGAGATCGTGAACGATGTGGTGGGCGGAGAACCGGTGGCGGTGACATACTGCCCGCTCTGCAACTCGGCGGTGACCTTCAAGCGTACGGTGCAGGACCGGCTCAACAGCTTCGGCACCTCGGGCTCATTGTTCAATTCGGCACTCGTCATGTATGACCGGGCGACCGAGACCCTGTGGACCCACTTCGACGGCAAGGCCGTGGTCGGTTACCTGACGGGAGAGGAACTCGAGCCGGTGGCATCTTCGCTCGTCTCCTGGGGTGAGTTCAAAGCAGCTCACCCCGACGGGAAAGTGCTGGATCGTGAGCGAACCGGGCACCGACGCACCTACGGCGTCAACCCCTATCGCGGCTATGACGATCCCGACACCGGAACCTTCTTCCCGGTGGCGGGCGATGACCAGGCGCGGGCCAAGCAGCGCGTGGTCGGGGTGACGATCGGGGACCTCAACAAGGCATGGTCCCTCGACATCGTCGGCGGCGCCCAGCGCACGGTCACCGAGGATTCACTGGGGGATACGGACCTCGTCATCTTCTTCAACCCTGGCCAGGCCTCCGGCGTGGATACCGCCGAGATCAGCGAGGGCAAGGAAGTGGGCACCGTCAAGGTCTTCTCCCCGGACCTCGGGGATCGAAGGCTCACGTTCTCCGCCACGGCCGACGGGTTCGTGGACGGAGAAACCGGGTCCACTTGGAACATCTTCGGCCAGGCCGTCGACGGGGAAATGGCCGGAGCCGAGCTCGTGGAGATACCCCATCTCGACACCTTCTGGTTCGCCTGGTCGAGCTACCGGCCCGGGACGGAGGCGGTGCTGTAACGTCCCGGTCCGGCGACGTCGTCGCGTCCCGGCTCTAGGCGCTCCGGCGGATGATGCGGCGGCGCTGGCGCTCGGTCGTGGCGCCCCAGATACCGAAACGTTCTTTGGCGGCCACCGCCCAATCGAGGCAGTCGTCGCGCACGACGCAGCGGTTACAGATCTTGATGGCGACCTTGGGGTCGTCCTCGGGGCCGGGGAAAAACACCGAGGTGTCTTCTCCGATGCAGTTGGCCTTGACGGTCCACGCGCCTTCGTCGTTCAACAGGGGATCGCCCATGTGTCCTTACTCCGATTGTCATGGGCCTTATCGGCCATGGGGCAGATACCTTGACCCTCTAGGATCGCTCTCCATGACCATGGACTTTGACTGGGCCGCGACCCTGAAGCGGCTCGTGGCAGGCGAAGACATGACGCTGGCCGAGGCCGACGCCGCCATGACCGAGATCATGAGCGGGTCGGCCACCCCCGCCCAGATTTCGGCGTTTCTCGTTTCGCTGCGCTCGAAGGGCGAAAGCGTCGAAGAAATGGCCGGCCTTGTCTCGGCGATGCGCCGAGCGGCGGTAACGGTAGACGCCGGGGAAGACGTAGTCGATCTCGTGGGGACCGGCGGCGACGGGTTGGCCACCTTCAACATTTCGACGACGGGAGCTCTCATTGCAGCTGGGGCCGGTGCCAGGCTCGCCAAGCACGGCAACCGTGCCGCGTCGTCGAAATGCGGCGCCGCCGATGTGCTCGAGGCGCTCGGTATGAATCTGGAGGCCGAGCCCGAGACGGTGGGCCGGATGGTGGTCGATGCCGGCTTCGGGTTCTTCTTCGCCCCCCGCTACCACCCCTCCATGCGCCACGCCGGCCCGGTACGTCGCGAACTCGGGATTCCGACGGTCTTCAACTTTCTCGGCCCGCTCGCCAATCCGGCCAATGCTCGTCGCCAGGCCACCGGCGTCGGCGTGCCCGCCATGGCGGAGAAGATGGTCAAGGTCCTCGACCTCTTGGAGAGTGAACGCGCCCTGGTGTTTGTGGGGGAGGGCGGCATGGATGAGTTGACCATCTCCGGACCCTCCCGGGTCTGGCAACTGGAGGCAGGCGAGATCACGTTCTACGAAGTGGCGGCCGAGGACGTCGGTCTGCAGCCGGCTCCGGTCGAAGCGGTGGTGGGCGGAGCGCCCGAACAAAACAAAGGGATCCTCACCGAGGTGCTGGCCGGCAAACCGGGGCCGACCCGTGACATCGCGGTGCTGAACGCCGCAGCAGCCCTGTGGGTGGCGGGAGTTGTATCCGATCTGACCGCCGGCGTCGAAGCCGCCCAGGAGGCCATCGACAGTCGGCGGGCTTCCGAGGTACTGGCCCACGCCGTCGAGATCTCCCACAGCTGATCACTCGGAGATCTGGACTGTCCCAACGGTCCTGGTGCCGGGGCGCTCGCCGAGGAGCACCGCATTCAGGGTCGACTCGAGGACAGGGCCCGTGATGGGACCCTGCACCTTGGCCACGATGGTCCCCGCGGCGTCGACGAAGAAGGTCTCCGGAACACCGAAGACGCCGAGCTCGATGGCGGCCCGGGCATCGTCATCCATCACGTTGGGATACCCGGTGCCATATTCGGAGAGGAAGTCCTGCACATTGGCGAGGCGGTCCTGGTAGACAACCCCGACGAAGTCAACACCCGGGTAGGCGTCCGCGCCTGCCAGCAGCACCTGATGCTCTGCCCGGCACGGCAGGCACCATGAGGCCCACACGTTCACGACGGTGGGGGATCCGACCAGGTCGGCGAACCGGAACGGTTCCCCCTCCACAGTCGTGAGTGTGAGGTCGGGTAGCGGCCGTCCGATCAGCGGTGACTCCACGATGCGGGGGTCGGAGCCAAAGCGGCCGCCCAGCACCACCCCCAGCACGATGAGACTGATGATCAAAGCACCGGCGCCGACCTGGAGCTTCTTCATTGGTCGGAGGAGTTCTGGGTTGCCATGCGATCGGCCTCGGAAAGGAGCTCGTCGATCAGCGGTCGGTCGTCTTCGCCTACGACGCCCGTCTGCAGGAGGTCGTTCAACAGCGCCGCCGCCGCCTCACCATCTCCCTCCGTCAAGCGAATGTTGGCGAGGAAGAAGAGTGCATCCGGGTTGCCCGGCAGCGCCTGCAGGGAGCGTTCCAGCAGGTTGACGGCCGCCGCGTCGGCCTCGGGCCCACCATCGGACGTGAAGGTCATCCACCCCAGATTGGCGAGTGCCTCCGGGTGATTCGGATCCCGGTCGAGAATCTCCAGGTAGTGGCGGGTGGCGGAGGAGAAATCGCCGGCTTCGAAATACCTCCGGGCCAAGGCCGCTCGCATGCCGATGATGTCCGGGAACTGCTCGATCGTGGCCTCCATCTCCTCGTTCGAGACCGAATCGAGATCGCGGCCTGTCTCCAGATTGCCGGACACGAACCCACCTGCCGGCCGGTCGTCGATCGACTGGGTCACGAAGAATCCGACCACGGCCAGTGCCAGGACCGTGAGGCCTGCCAGCCACCAAGTGCGTGTCCCGATCTTCGCCGGAGGGGGTTCATCGGCGAGGCCGGCCAGTTCGCCGGAAACGCGCTCGTGCTCAGAGCGATACTGCTCCGAAAGCCGGACGGCATCGGCCTCCGACAGCTCGCCGGCCTCGCGTTGACGCACCACATCGGCGAGGTCCCGGGCGGCCTGTTCGAGCTCCTCTTCGAGCTGCTGGCGGATGCTCACGGTCCTTCCCTCCGGCTCCGCAGGCGGGCGATGGCCCACGCCCCGGCGCCCCCGGCGAGGACGGGCAACAGCCACAGCAGCAGGGTTGAACCGCCCCATCGGGGTCGCGTGAGTACCCACTCGCCGTACCGGTCGACGAAGTACTGCAGGATCTCCTCATCGCTGCGCCCGGCCGCCAGTTGCTCGTCGATGATCGTGCGCATCGTTTGCGCCACCACGGCGTTGCTGTCCGCCACCGACACCTGGCACTGGGGGCAGCGGAGCTGCCGGGCGAGGTTCAGGCTGCGCTCCCCATCCGAGGGAGGGGGGCCCTGCACCAGCCCCACGACCACGATGGCCGCCAATGCCAGAGTGACGCCCGCCGACAGGTGTCGCTTCATGGCTCAGGCGACGGGGACAGCGGGATCCGGGCGCAGCGTCCGGCTCCGGGCCAGCATGGAGAACCCACCGCCGAACACGATCACGAACCCGCCCACCCACATCACGAACAAATAGGGGTACCGCCAGACATCCAGCCCGACCGAGCCGTCGATGGGATCGAGCGCATTGATGCTGGTGTAGACATCGCCCGACAGGTCCACGTGGATGCCGGGGGTTCCCACGACCGATCCCTGCCCGTTGAAGCGGCTCAGGTGGGGCTCGAGCAAATCGACGGCGGCCCCGTTGCGACGGAGCTCCAGCGTGACTCCCTGCGAGGCCTTGGCGGGGGAAGAGCGTTCGAAGACGCCCACGTTGGTGAGGGTGAAATCTTCGATCGCCACGCTTTCTCCGACTTCGAGCACGGCCGTTGCCTGTGATGCGAGGGCGGAGGACACCGTCAGGCCGACCGCCAGGACCGCTACGCCGACGTGGCTGATTTGGCCACCCCAGAACCCGGGATCGCCTCCGAGCACCCGGGCCGCTGCTTCCCGGCTCCGTTCCGGCCGCGCCCGGGCCAGGTCCACGAAACGCTTGCCGATCGAGGCGACGACGAAGGTCGCGAGCATCAAGACCATCACCACCGAAAACTCGCGCCTGCCGAGCAACACCGAAACCGCCCCGACGCCCAGCGCCAGCTGGGTGGGGAGCAGCAGCCGGTCCCGCATCACCTCTCGGGACGCCAACCGGTACGGCGTGACCGGTCCGATCCCGACGGCGAGCAGCAGGGCATAGGAGATGGGGCTGGCGACGGTATCGAAGAACGGCCGTCCGACCGACACCTGGTCGCCGGTGAACGCCTCGAGAACCAAGGGGTACACCGTTCCTGCCAGCACGGCGAATGCAAACACGGTGAGCAGGAGGTTGTTGAGGAGGAAGACGCCTTCCCGGCTGGCCAGCGACTCGATGCGGGGGGACTGGGTGATGAGGTGAGCCCGGGCGGCAAACACCGCAAAAGCGGCGAGGGAAGACCCGATGAGGAACATCAGGATGGCCGGCCCCACCGCCGATTGCGTGAAGCTGTGAACCGAGGCGACCACACCCGATCGGGTGAGAAAGGTCCCGAGGATGGTGAGCTCAAAGGTGGCGATGACCAGCGCCACATTCCATGTCCGCAACATCCCGCGTCGCCGCTCGACCACCGACGAATGCAAGAACGCCGTGCCGGCCAGCCACGGCAAGAACGAGGCGTTTTCGACCGGATCCCAGGCCCAGTAACCACCCCAGTTGAGGACCGCGTACGACCAGACGGCGCCGAGGATGATGCCGAGCGTGAGGAAGGTCCAGGCGGCGAGCGTCCAGCGGCGGGTGCGTTCGAGCCAGGCGGCACCTGCGGTACCGGTCAGCAGCGTCCCGATCGCATAAGCAAACGGCACGGCGAAACCGACGTAACCCAGGTACAACACCGGCGGATGGACGGCCATCAGAATGTGGTTCTGCAGGAGAGGATTCGGTCCCGGACCGTCGGCCGGCACCGCGGCGGAGGCGAACACGTTGGCCGATGTGTCAACGCATCTCCCCTCGAACAAGGCGGTGCAGATCTCGAACGGGTTGGCGATGGTCGCCATCATGCCGAAGAAGAACACGCTGACGACCCCCATGACGCCCAGCGCATATCGCCAGACGTCGTCCCGTTCTCGATCGAGGCGATACACCGCGTAGGTGAACGCTCCCAGGACCAGTCCCCAGAGCACGATTGAACCCTCGAGGGCCGCCCAGGCGGTCGCGATCGTGTAGATCAGCGGGGTGCTGCGGGCGTGGTGGTCGGCCACATAGGACACCGAGAAATCATTGCCGACCAATGCCACCTCGAGAGCGACCATGGCGAGGATCGATCCCGCCAGCAGCGCGATGGCGGGACGCCGAAGCGATCGTTCCCCACCCAGCCGAAACCCGTTTACCGCCAGGAGAACAGATGCTGCCAGCGCCACCAGGATGCCCAGGAACCCGGCGCCGGCGGTCATGGGACGGTTTCCTCGTAGTTGCCTTCGTCCGGGACCCGGTACTCCTCGTCGTGCTTGACCAGCATCACGTCGGAGACGAACACGTCGCCCCTCCAGGTCCCCTCGACGACAACCTCGATGCCCTCCTGAAACAGCTGTGGCGGATCATTGGTGTGCTGGACGTCGACCATCGTGGTGCCGTCGGTGGCAACGAACGTCGTGCCGGAGGGGAGGCTCGCGATCGTGCCGGCCACGACCTCACCCGCCAACCGAAAGCGGCGGTCGTTTCCGAACTCGGAGCGGTTGTCGACCGCCTCGCTGGTCGTCATGTAATAGACGAGGTTGTCATTGAGGTTTCCGAACAACAGGAAGCCGCCGATGACGATCAACAGCCCCACCGCCGGCACGAGAAACGCCCGGTAGTTGGTCGGGGGAGTAGGGGAGTGGGGGCCGGTGGGCGTCGCTGCCTCGGTCATCGGGCGGCCGTCAGGAATCCTGGTCGAGCTCGCGCCGCACCCGGTTGAGGCGGACCCACAACCACCCGGTCAGGGCGAACATCGATCCGTACACGATCGTGTACCCGGCGATCACCCAGGACCACGGGTTCTCGATCGTCGCCGCCTGCGCCAGGCCGAGGATGCCGTCAGGCACGGAGCTCTTCTCCCAGGTCGGGGGCCGCAATCGCGTCGCCGGCGACCGTGGTGGCGGCGGTGCGGCGCCGGCGGAGTTCCTCTTCGGCCTCGATCAGAGCCCGGCGCCGTGCGGTCAACCCGATGTAGACGACCGTGAAGGCAAAGACGCTGACCCACAATGACAGCCGCAGGGCTGGATCGATCGAGTCCCGGCTCGACTGCTGGTGCAGGGTCACCCACCAATCGACCGACTTGTAGACGACGGCGACCTGCAGAGCGGCCACGATTCCCATGATCGCCGAACGACGGGCACGGTCAATGGGGTCGGGTGTGGCGCGTCGCAAAGCCAGATAGCCGAGGTAGATGACGAACAGGAGGGCGGTGCTCACAAGCCGGGCGTCCCATGTCCAGAAAACGCCCCAGGTCGGCTTGCCCCAGATCATGCCTGAGGCCAGCGCCGTGCCCGTGAAGAACACGCCCACGAAGGCGCTGGCTGCTGCGATGGAATCCCAGCTGGACTTGCTGGAGCGAAGCCAGGCGATGCTGGCGTAGGCCGTCACCCCGAAGGCGAGGAAGGCCACCCACGCGCTCGGCACGTGCACGTACATGAGGCGTTGCACATCCCCCTGCAGCTTGTCGGCCGGTACGGTCATGGCGACGATGATGGCGAGGGCTATGCCGGCCAGGGCGAGCACATCGAGCTTGCGGATGCGGGTGGTGCCGGCCTCTTTCGTGTCAACGGTCATGAGATGGTTTTCCCTGCGGTCGGTTGTCCGCCATGTGCCTGTCCGTGCCTCTCGGTGGCTGGCCGGGCGTGGCGCGTGACTCGCGATCGATTGGTGCTCACCCGTTCCTCCCGGGTCCTCGCAGGCTCACAGGTCATCGATCGGCCCTGCCAGGGCGACGACCGCGATGCCCAAACCTAGGTCCATGACGAGCAGTAGTAATAGCCAGGGCAGGATACCTTGCCGGGATGCGGAGGACTCGAGTGATCGCGACGCCGCGATCAGCAACGGGACCGATCCGGGCAGGATGAGGATCGCTGCCAGGGAGGTTCGGGCCGCTACTCCTCTGGTCACGTTGTTGACGAGCGAGCCGAGCAGGCCGAGACCGAGGGCCACCAGTGGGAGGGCGCCGACCCACCACCAGCTCGCCGGTACCCAGTTGAACAGCAACATCGTGATCGGCAGGAGCAGCGCCTCGAATACCAGCATCACTGCCGCCGACGACAACCCGGCCGCCACCGTGAGCACCGCCGGGTCGCGGGCCAGGAGCTTCATCATGTCTCGCTGTCCGGGCGTCTCATTGGCGGATGACCGCAGAACGACCAGCACCGAGAACAGCAGGACGAGACTCCAGAACAAGGCCGGGCCGATCCGTTGGAGCAGTGGCTGGTCGATCCCGACGGCGAGCGCTACCGCAATGAGGGCGGCCACGGCGAAGGGCAGCGTGACCCCGATCACCTCGAGGGTGCGGCGCTCGAGACGGAGGCTCTTGGCCACCAGCAGGCCGACCTGTGACCAGAAGCTCACGCCAACCGCTCCAACACGCCCCCGGTCAGATGAAACAATCCTCCCACGACTCCGTCCAGCCGCCCCGGCTCGTGGCTGACGACCACCGCCGCCCCGCCCGC